>NZ_NCFJ01000148.1:0-5196 GCF_002281105.1 Polynucleobacter sp. 35-46-11 | reverse complement strand
GATTGTGCGCGAGGATCATCGAGCACCAACGGTCGCACATATGGTTTGGTACCGCGCCGGTTCAATGGATGAGGTTAACGGCAAAACTGGGGTGGCCCATGTTCTTGAGCACATGATGTTTAAGGGAACTAACAAAGTGAAATCGGGCGAGTTCTCTCGTTTAGTTGCGGCGGTGGGCGGTCGTGAAAATGCTTTTACTTCTCGAGATTACACAGCGTATTTCCAGCAAGTTGAAAAGTCTAAGTTAGATGAAGTGATGAAACTGGAAGCGGATCGCATGTCCAATCTCAATTTTGATGATGCAGAGTTTTTAAAAGAAATTCAGGTGGTAATGGAAGAGCGTCGCTTGCGTACTGAAGATAATCCCACCAGTTTGCTGTATGAATCGCTGATGGCTACTGCATTCATGAGCTCGCCTTATCGTCATCCAGTAGTTGGCTGGATGAATGACCTGGTGAATATGAAAGCCGCTGATGCACGTGATTGGTATCGTAGTTGGTATAAACCGAATAATGCAACAGTAGTGATTGCTGGTGATGTTGATCCTAAAGTCATTTTGCAAGCAGCAGAAAAATATTATGGAGCTGCTTCTGCAAGAGAGTTGCCAGATCGCAAGCCCCAGATTGAACCTCCACAAAAAGGAATTAAGCGAGTTCAGGTTAAGGCACCCGCAGATAGCGCACAGCTGGCAATGGCCTGGAAGGCGCCCAAGTTACAAGTAGGAAAGTTAGACGATGACGAGCCTTATGCACTGGAATTGTTGGCTGCAGTACTTGACGGTTATGACAATGCACGCCTCAATCGCGCACTGGTAAAGCAGGAACGTGTAGTCAATGATGTGAGTGTCGGTTACGACATGGTCTCAAGAGGCCCAGAACTTTTTGTAATTAGCACCAGCATGGCTAAAGGAAAAACAGTGGAGCAGGCTGAGAGCAGTATTCGGAAGGCTCTGAAAGAAATTGTCGATAAAGGAATTCTGGAGTCAGAGCTCAAGCGCATTAAGGTACGCATTCTGTCTGATCAGATTTATAAGCGCGATTCGATCTTTGGTCAGGCAATGGAAATTGGCAGCACAGAGATGGTGGGATTCTCATGGAGGGATATTGATGTGATATTGGATGAGATGCAAAAAATCACTCCTACACAAGTTCAAGCCGTTGCAAAAAAATATTTGGTAGATGAGGGTCTGACCATTGCAGTGCTAGATCCACAGGGACGTCAGTCCGCTGAGAGTAAGCAAGGGGGTAATCATGCTGCTAAATAAATTAATCAAGCAGGCTTGTCTTACATTCGTACTGATAGCAGTAGTCAGCACCTCTGCCCATGCAATATTGCCGATTGAAAAGTTAGACTCATTCAAGGGCGCACAGGCTTATCTAGTTCAAACCAAATCGCTACCGATGGTCGATATTGAAATCAGTATTGATGCAGGCGATCGTTATGATCCATCAGCCAAGAGTGGCTTAGCTACTGTGGTTGGGCAGTTGATGAACTATGGTGCCAAGTCAGAGAAGGGTTTGTTGAATGAGGCACAGATTGCTGATGAGATTGCTGATTTAGGTGCAAACCTTGGTATATCTGTCAGCGGTGAGCGTGCCATCATGCGCATTCGGACTTTAAGTCGTAAAGATTTGCGTGATCGCGCCGTTCAATTGGCATCAGCCATGTTGAGTGCACCAACTTATGATGCCAAAATCTTAGCCCGTGAGAAGCAAAGAATGACTACTGCATTGTTAGAGTCGGAGACAAAGCCGGAGTCAGTATTAGATCGTCGTTTTAGAAAATTGGTTTATGGTGACTATCCCTTGGCTAATTCACCAACGGTGCGAAGTATTGCCAATATCAGCACAACTGACTTGCAGCAGTTTCATAGGCAGTTTTATCGGGGTGATCGGATGATCGTCAGCATTGTTGGTGATGTGGGTAAAGTCGAGGCCGCTGAAATCGTTCAGGGTTTATTGCAAAGAGTGCCACAGTCTGGACCTGCTATTGCCAAGCTGCCAGAGTTTGAGCGCTCAACAGTCGAGCCTTTAAGTCAACGCGAAGTCACTATTCCATTTGACACGCAGCAAGCCCATATTGCGATGGGAATGACTGCAGTTACTCGCAGTAATCCAGATTACTTCCCATTGCTTGTGGGGAATTATGTTTTAGGCAGCGGTGGTTTTGTATCGCGTCTGATGTCAGAGGTTCGTGAGAAGCGTGGCCTTGCTTATAGTGTGTTCAGTTATTTTGCGCCCGGTAAAGATGTGGGGATATTTCAGGCGGGCGTGCAGACTAAGAGTGATCAAGCTACTTTGGCTCTTGAAGTGATGAGTTCTACTATTGCACAATTTATTGCTAATGGACCGATGCAATCTGAACTTGACGCTGCTAAGGCAAATTTAATCAATGGCTATCCTTTG
The DNA here is from genome assembly GCF_002281105.1 of Polynucleobacter sp. 35-46-11. NCBI lineage: Bacteria > Pseudomonadati > Pseudomonadota > Betaproteobacteria > Burkholderiales > Burkholderiaceae > Polynucleobacter > Polynucleobacter sp. 35-46-11. Next base: position 2,791 of record NZ_NCFJ01000148.1, on the reverse strand, counting down.
AGAATTGATAACAATCGCAAGCTGCTTGATAACGTGTCATCTATTGCTTGGAATAACTTGCCGCTCGACACGATGGATGTATGGACTAAGCAAGTGGAGATGGTGAGCTTGGACCAAGTCAAAGAGGCATTCCAAAAAAACTTGGCTATGGACCGAATGAAGATTGTGGTGTTAGGGGTTAAAAATAAATAAACCCACAAAGCCGGCTTCATCAGGTAAGCGCCCTGAGCCTCCTCAGAAAATTCGCATTATTGGTGGAGTGTGGCGTAGTCGTTTACTGAGTGTGTTGGATCTACCTGGTCTACGTCCCACTACAGATCGCGTTCGGGAAACCTTATTTAATTGGCTTGGCCAGGATCTGGTGGGTTTGCGTTGCTTAGATTTGTTTGCAGGAACTGGCGTCTTAGGTTTTGAGGCTGCTTCACGACATGCCAGTTCAGTGACTTTGTTAGAAAAGGATAAGAGGGCGCATGCAAAGCTTTTGGCTAACTATGCTTTGCTACAGTCATCTCCTGCTCCTGGATCAGTACAGATTGTGCACAGAGATAGCTTAGAGTTTTTAAAGCAACAAGCCGATCGCTCTAGTAATTTGATCTTTATTGACCCACCCTTTCAGGAGGAGGGCTTATTAAATCAAGCTTTAGTAGAAGCCGCTCGCGTTTGCGATGATAGTCCCGGCGGGGGAATTTACGTCGAGTTTCCGTCTAGTCGCTCACGTGATGAGATTGAAGCGCTGGTGCCCGAATGGCATTGTGGGAAATACCTAGAGGCTGGGCAGGTAAAAGCTTGTCTATTTCGCTCGAAGAGGGGCTAAACTCTTGCCTGTAGCTGAAAAAGCCTGAGGAGCGTTATGACTGTTGCTGTTTACCCTGGAACATTTGATCCCTTTACTCGTGGTCACGAGGACTTGGTACGCCGTGCTTCCAGTATTTTTGGGGAATTGATTGTTGGTGTTGCTGATAGCCGTAGCAAGCGCCCCTTCTTCACTTTGGATGAGCGTATTGAGATTGCTAAAGAGGTTCTAGGCCATTATTCCAATGTGAAGATTGTAGGCTTCACAGGCCTATTAAAAGATTTTGCCCGCGAACATAATGCGAGGGTGATTGTGCGTGGCTTGCGTGCTGTTTCTGATTTTGAATATGAGTTTCAGATGGCGGGCATGAACCGTTATTTATTGCCTGATGTTGAGACGCTATTCCTAACGCCTTCAGACCAATACCAATTTATTTCAGGAACATTTGTTCGTGAAATTGCTTCGATGGGTGGTGATGTGAGTAAGTTTGTATTCCCATCTGTAGAAAAGTGGTTAGTCAAAAAGATTGAAGCCAACAAGGGCAAAGAGTAAGGCGCCAGGGAAGCAAGATGGCTCTCATGATCACGGACGAATGCATCAATTGCGATGTATGTGAGCCTGAATGTCCGAATGATGCAATCTACATGGGTCTAGAGATCTATGAGATTGATCCCAATAAGTGTACTGAGTGTGTGGGTCATTACGATGCACCCCAGTGTCAGCAGGTTTGTCCAGTTGACTGCATTCCGCTGAACCCCGCGTTTCCAGAAAACCAAACGCAATTAATGGTGAAGTATCAAGCCTTAACTGCGGCCAAGAAAGCTCTCGCTAAGTAGTTTTTATAGCTTGAGCACCTTATCGAGCTAGTTTGATTTGGAATGCAACTCCAGCATTGCTGCCTGAGTATCGCCCCTCATAAATAAATCCAGAATTTGTAAACCATCTTCGATACTCGCATCAATCTGCTTTTGCTCAAGCTGCAAAGGCCTTCTCAGCACATAGTCCGCCACATCCATCACTCGCGCACCTTCTGCGGCGAGGTCGCGTGGATGCCCGATACCCAATCGCAAGCGCCAGTACTCAGGCGTTCCTAGGTGAGCCTGGATATCTTTTAGACCATTGTGCCCACCGGTGCCACCGCCAAGCTTGATGCGTGCAGTACCGGGCTTGAGATCAAGCTCATCCTGCACTACCAGCACATCCTTGGGTGTAATTTTGTGGAAGCGGCATAGTGCTCCGACAGACTGGCCACTGAGATTCATATAAGTGCTGGGTTTGAGCAAGAAGAGATCTTCATCCCCCCATTTCGCTTTAGCAACTTTGCCATGAAAGCGTTTTTCAGTTTCAAAGCGGGTACTCAATTGTTTGGCAAGGGCGTCAACAAACCAGAAGCCAGCATTGTGCCGATCTTCTATGTGTTCTTCGCCTGGATTGCCAAGGCCAACAATTAATTTAGTCATGATGAGTGCTTAAGGATAAAAGCATTTCTGCAAAAAAGAAAACCCGCTTGTCAGCGGGCTTCCTCTGTCGCAAAGATAAGGCTTAAATAATTAAGCTTTGTCCTTTGGTGCTTCAGCAGCAGGAGCTGCAGCAGCTGCAGGAGCAGCTTCAGTATCGGCAGATTTCACTGCTGGGATACGTGCATTAGCTAATACTGGGTTTTCTTGCTCAACATGCAATACCAAGGTAACGCCTTTTGGCAATGCGATGTCTTTAGCATGGATACCATGACCAACTTCAATCTTGTTCAGGTCCACTTCAATGAATTCTGGCAAGTCTGCTGGTAAGCAAGACACTTCCAATTCAGTTGCGATGTGGCTGATTACAGCGCCTTGCAATTTCACTGCAGCTGAGGTGTCAGCGTTGATGAAGTGCAATGGAACGCGCATGTGAACTTTTTCAGTCGCAGAAACGCGCTGGAAGTCGATGTGCAGAACCAAAGGCTTAAATGGATGCATCTGGTAATCGCGCAACAACACTTTTTGTGCTTTGCCGCCG
>NZ_NCFJ01000147.1:0-5208 GCF_002281105.1 Polynucleobacter sp. 35-46-11 | reverse complement strand
GGCCCAGCTTGAAGGGGATTGATGGCGCATCAGGCAATTTTAGACTTAGCACCCCATTCTTTGGGACAATTCTAGGGATGCTTACAAAAACCGGCTTTCGATCCCTGCTGCTGTTGACTACTATAGCCATCTCTTTGCTTGGCTGTGCAGGCTTCACTGGGAATTCTATTGAGAATGAGGCAGGTCAAGCATTTAACGTAGATCAGTTGCCAGCCCAAGAAGATTTGCCGAAATTTTCTGCGGATAGACCAAGAAATGGCATGCCAGATGGTTGGCATTTTTACCGCATAGCGCCTTACAAAAAGAACACGATTTACCGGTTGGAGAATTATCAAGGTCGCACGGTGCTCGCTGCTAACTCTAAAACATCGGCATCTGGTCTTGCGGTAAAGCTTCGACCACGTTCAGCGCAAAACCTATGGTTGCAGTGGGAGTGGAAGGCGGTAGCTGCTATACCGAATGCAGACAACGCAGAGAGCCAACAGGATGATGCGCCACTTCGCATTTTGGTAGCCTTTGATGGTAATAAATCCAAGCTTCCCTTAAAAGAAAAGCTCACCTTTGAGATGGCTAGCTTAATTAGTGGGCAAGAGATGCCATACGCCACAGTGATGTATGTCTGGTCGGGTAAGAATCCAGTCAATACCCTGTTGAATAACGCTCACACTTCTCGCGTGAAGATGATTGTGGTTGACTCAGGTTTGAATAACTTAGGTGAATGGCGTAAGCACGAGCGTGATTTAGCTGCAGACTACAAGTTGGCCTATGGTGAGGCACCAGGTAATGTCATTGGGATTGCACTTCTGACCGATACCGATAACACCAAGTCAGAAACCCGTGCCCTCTACGGTGATATTGAGTTAGTGCGTAAGAATCTCAAATAACTTCAGACTGCATAGGGCTCCAACGCTTGAGCAGTAGGGCGTTACTCAAGACGCAGAAGCTGGAGAGGGCCATGGCACTACCAGCCAGCATAGGTGATAAATAACCCAAAGCTGCCATCGGTATACCAATCGTATTAAATGCAAATGCCCAAAATAAATTTTGACGAATCTTGTCCCAAGTTTTTTTAGAGATATCAATCGCAGCCGCTACTAGTGTTGGGTCTCCGCGCATGAGAGTAATTCCAGCTGCCTGCATGGCCACATCCGTTCCGGTGGACATCGCCATACCCACATCTGCCATAGCTAATGCTGGGGCATCATTCACGCCATCACCAACCATCGCCACGAAATGTTTTTTACCTTTAATACTGTTCTGCAGATTTCGAATGATGTCTGCTTTATTGCTTGGCATGATTTGGGCAAAGACTTCGTCAATGCCAATAGTCTTTCCTACGCGGTTTGCAGCTGCTAAGTTATCACCAGAGAGCATCACCGTCCGAATATGCAATGCATGAAGTGCAGCGACTGCTGATTTCGCATTGGGCTTGAGCTCATCACCAAACGCAATCACAGCAATTGGCTTTGATGCTTGCTCATCCTGACCACTCATGCTCATCAAAACGGAAACAGTTTGACCTTGCTCAAAACAGCCCTGAGCCTTTTGCAAAACGATATCGTGTTGCAGACTTCCTTCAAGTGAGGCTACGCTTTGCAGGCGAAGCGTTTGAGCTACAAAAGGACCGGAGCTTGGCATGCCTTCAATCCCAATACCAGGTAAGCCCTTACTCGATGAAGTAGCAATCGGTGTGACACCTTTTTCCTTGGATGCATCTATCAGTGCTTTAGCCAAAGGATGTTCACTTCCCAACTGCAAGCCTGCGGCTGTAGCGAGAATGAGCTCAGTATCAGCAGATGATTGATCAAAAGGGAGTAGGGCTAGCATGCGTGGCTTGCCAATAGTGAGTGTCCCGGTCTTATCAAACGCGACGATATTGAGTTTGTGCGCCAGCTCCAATACTTGAGGATCCTTAATCAAAATGCCAAAGCGTGCGGCGATACCAGTGCCGGCCATGATCGCAGCTGGAGTAGCAAGTCCGAGTGCACAAGGACAGGCAATTACAAGAACAGCGACAGCCCGTAAGATAGCGATCGATACGGAGTCAAAGTAGAGCCAGTTCCCAATGCCAGTAATCAGCGCAAGAACAATCACGGTAGGTACAAAGATCGCACTCACCTGATCAACTAATTTTTGAATAGGTGCTTTTTGTGTTTGCGCTTCCTCTACTAAATTAATAATTTGTGAGAGCACGCTTTCAACACCAACTGTTTGAGCAGTTACTATCAGTACGCCTTCACCATTTAAGGCGCCACCAATGACTTTCGAGCCAACTAATTTCTTAACGGGCTCGCTTTCACCGGTAAGCAGGGATTCATCGACATGGCTAGACCCAGAAATAATCACGCCATCTACTGGGATGCGTTCACCGGGAAGTATCAATATCCGATCCCCTGGTAGCACTTGATCGAGGGGTAAGTCACGGCGTTGATCCTCGCCTACACCTGTATTGCCTTGGAGTTCAACATCTGCGTTTAACACTTTCGCATGCTCTGGCCAGAGTTTTTGCAGGGCGCGTATCGCTTCACTAGTTTGTTGCTTGGCACGTGACTCTAGCCATTTACCTAATAAGACCATGCAGATAATGACCGCAGATCCCTCAAAGTAGAGTTCATGCGTATGGTTTGAGGCGAGCAAGAGATAAAGGCTAAGTCCATAGGCAGCACTGGTGCCTAGTGCCACTAGTAAGTCCATATTGCCGGCACCAGCCATCAAGGATTTATAGCCCGCCACGTAGAAGCGCCATCCTAAAATGAACTGTACTGGTGTGGCCAAGGCAAGCTGCCACCAGCCAGATAAAGACCAGTGAATGCCAAAAGGCATGAAGAGCATGGGCAAGAAGAGTGGGGCGGATAGCAGGAAGCTCAGAATCACCCGACCTAAACCATCATCAGCCCAAAAGGACTTACTAGTCTTCTTGTCTAAATTGCCTCGTGTAGAGCTTTCTTTGGCCTCATAACCTGTTTTTTTAACAAGTGTGATGATGTCTTCGAGGGTGGAGGAGCCGCGTTTTACCCGAACCCTGGCCTGCTCAGTCGCTAAATTGACGGTAGCCGCCTCAACCCCAGGAATCTTGTCCAAAGCCTTCTCTACACGACTGACACAAGAGGCGCAGGTCATCCCACCTATATCGAGGGTATAAAACTCTGAATTACTCGTTTCTGTGGAGTGCATGTAGAAGATAATCTACCGTAAGGTGAAAAAAGGCCATCAACAACCGTATTTTGACAGTTTTTAAGGGATAACTATGTTTACGCTCAAGGTTTCAGGTATGACATGCGGCGGCTGTATTAATGCTGTAACTCGAGCTGTGCAAGCTCAAGACCCTCAGGCTCAGGTTCAAGCAGACTTGGCGACACAGATAGTGACGCTTGAAACAACCCTCACCCCCGAGCTAGCTGCTGAGCTCATAACAGATGCCGGATTTCCAGTTTCACAATAGAGATTAGCTCGGCTTTAGCAATTTTTTGCATGTGCGGTTAATCTACCCACTATTCCATTATTTGTAATACATCTCAATAAACCCTATTGAGATCCCCTTGTGGGAATGTTTATCTTAGGAGAAGTCGGTGGCGCTTACTGTAGAGGCTGTGCAAGCAGCATTAAAAGGTCTGGTTGACCCAAATACACAAATTGATTTTGTATCAGCAAAGAGTGTCAAAAATTTAAAAGTTGATGGTGGCGATATCAGTCTAGATATCGTTCTCGGATATCCAGCCAAAAGTCAGTTCGATTCGATCCGCAAATCTGTCATTACTGTTCTGCGTGAATTACCTGATGTCAAGAATGTCAGCGTTAATGTCAGTAGTCAAATCGTGGCCCATTCTGTTCAGCGTGGAGTCAAACTACTTCCTAATGTAAAAAATATTATTGCTGTAGCCAGTGGTAAAGGCGGAGTAGGTAAATCCACCACGGCAGTGAATCTAGCATTAGCCTTAGCTGCGGAAGGTGCGCAAGTTGGCATGTTGGATGCAGATATTTACGGCCCTAGTCAACCGATGATGCTGGGTATTACTGGCAGACCCACTTCTATTGAAGAAAATACGATGGAGCCAATGGAAGGTCACGGCCTGCAAGCGAGCTCGATTGGATTTTTAATCGATGATGATGCACCTATGGTGTGGCGCGGTCCAATGGTGACTTCAGCTCTTGAGCAATTGCTTCGTCAGACACGTTGGCGTGATCTTGATTACCTGATTGTGGATATGCCACCAGGTACGGGGGATATTCAGTTAACGCTTGCTCAGAAGGTGCCTGTTACTGGCGCAGTTATTGTGACTACTCCTCAAGACATTGCATTACTAGATGCCCGTAAGGGCTTAAAGATGTTTGAGAAAGTGGGTGTTCCTATTGTGGGCATCATCGAAAACATGAGTACTTATGTTTGCCCAAGTTGTGGTCATGAAGAGCATGTGTTCGGTACCGGTGGCGGCCAAAAGATGTGTAAAGAATACGGCGTTGATTTCTTGGGTGACTTACCGCTCAATTTATCGATTCGTGAGCAGGCTGATGCAGGTCGCCCAACCGTAGTGGCTGATCCGGATGGTGCTATTAGTGCAATTTATAAAACGATTGCTAGACGAGTTGCCATTAAAGTAGCGGCTCTTTCAAAAGATATGAGCAGTAAATTTCCTAACATCGTGGTTCAAAACACCTGAGGCCTTATGCGTTTTGCAGTTCTCATGCGTAAGCAGTTCGTTGATAACCCCTGGATTTCCTATCGTTGGGAGCCTCGGGAGGTGTTGCCAGATTTTGGGCAATTTAATAATGCAACTGCTGATGAGGGAAAAATTGTTGGGCAGTTCTTAGGGCGCGATGATCAAGGCGAGTCTTGGTTATTTACTGGGTATGAGCTCGATCTTTATCAGGATGAGGCTGAAGGTTACTACCTCAACTTATCAGCTCCTCAGCCTTGCTGGTTTGTGATGTGGCGTTTAGAGGAAGATATTGAGCGTTACATCGATGCTCAGTCTATCGAGTTAGCCAAATCGGAGGCAACCATTGCCGTCCCGCACCGTATTAGTGTGAGCTATAACGAAGCAGGTCGCCTATTGGATGGTGGCGAATCAGTCGATAACATTCCCTTGTCTACGGAACATGCCTCTTGGTTGCAAGAATATGTGAACGAGCATTACCGTCCTGAGCCTAAAAAGCGCCATCGCCCCGAATCATTTAAAGGCGCTAACCGCGGGGTGGAGGATTAATGGC
>NZ_NCFJ01000766.1:0-1281 GCF_002281105.1 Polynucleobacter sp. 35-46-11 | reverse complement strand
TTGTAAGATTGAATTAGCGAACTGATCCATGGTATGCGCCATGGTGATATCGAGCTCAGTAAGCCCATCGGCAGAATGGGTGCTCAAAGAAACGCTTACACGATTCCACGAATTAGACCAATCAGGATGATGGTCAATTTCTTCTGCAAATCTTGCACACAGGGTCATAAATGCAAAAGCCTTTTCAAAATCAGAAAAGATAAATTGCCGCTGCAGACTTTTGAAGTCTGCCGAGACCCTCCATTGCGGAAGCTCTTGCTGAAAATTAAAGCCTTGGGCAATGGGTTTTGGTTTAGACAAGGGGAGCATCCACACTTTTAGAAAGCAACTGTAAATCCTGTGGGTAGAGCCAGCACCACTCACCCTCTTTTAGGCTCTCGGGCATTACATATTGACCGATCTTAGTACGATGCAACTTCGCTACGTGATTACCTACAGCGGCCATCATTCTTTTCACTTGATGATAGCGCACGTGATTACCTACAGCGGCCATCATTCTTTTCACTTGATGATAGCGCCCTTCCACAATAGTCATTGCTAAAACATGCTCACCCAATTGCTCACAAGCAGTCGCGTAGCAAGGCTTGGGATCATCATCTAGCACCACACCAGACAATAAATGATCCATTTGTTTTTGGGTAATTGGCTCAGGGGTCGTGATCTCATACACCTTGCCAATATTTTTCTTTGGTGTAGTCATTCGATGAATAAACTGCCCATCATCTGAAATTAAGATTAAGCCAGTAGTATCAAAATCTAATCGCCCTACGCACTGAAGGCCCCGCTCTACAAAGGGTTTAGGCAGAAGGCTATACACGCTAGGGTGGTGAGTGGTCTTGTGTGAGCACTCATAATTAGGCGGCTTATTAAAAGCGATATAGGCTTTTTCATGAAACTCCCAATCTTGCCCCTCCACGTTTAGTATCAAGCCTTCTGTAGATAAGCGCGCCTCGGGATCTTCGGCCAACACACCATTTACTTGGACGAGATCTGCATAGACTAGGTCGCTGCAATAGCGCCGCGTACCAAAGCCCTGACTAAATAATATTTTTTCGAGTGAAAGTGGTTTTGCCATATCTGATGCCGAGCATACTACAAAGCCAATCTATTTTGCGACCCTGTAATGAAGTGATTATGATGATGAGAGTCCCAATCATTTTCTCTATTGATTTTTTCACTTTCATAAAGCACTCCATTTCTTCATATGCTTTCTAAACCATCCCCCAGAAATCCCCTTCATACCCGTGAAATTGTTTTTCAAGGCTATGCTCGTGAAGATGG
>NZ_NCFJ01000146.1:0-5235 GCF_002281105.1 Polynucleobacter sp. 35-46-11 | reverse complement strand
TCTGGGCACACGCCAAGAACATGGTCTCTAAAACAGTGACCCGTGCCAAGTAATAAAGTATTTTGCTCTTTAAGCTCTCGATGCGGGATTGATGTTCGGTTTTCCCAAGGGTGGCCTTTGGGTACTGCGACTAAAAATGGCTCGTCATACAGGTCAATCTGGTTTAGTCCAGTGCTGGCAAAGGGCTCGGCTATCACTACACAATCTAAGGCTCCTTGACGCAAGACTTCTAATAGACGAACAGTGAAGTTCTCCTCTAAAAACAGCGGGGCATGGGGCAAGCGCTCTCGTGCAACCCTTACTAGGCTAGGCAACAAGTAGGGCGCGATAGTGTAGATGGCGCCAAGCCTCAGTGGACCTGACAGAGGATCTTGACCATGCTTTGCCAAGTGCTTTAAGGAGTTAGCTTCTTCAAGTACTCTTTGGGCTTGATCGACAATCAATGCGCCAAGACTAGTCATTGCAACTTCAGTATTAGTACGCTCAAAAATTTGCGTGTTGAGTTCTTCCTCTAATTTTCTGATGGCTACTGATAGGGTAGGCTGAGATACAAAGCAAGCATCAGCGGCCCTGCCAAAGTGGCGTTCTCGAGCAACTGCGACGATATAGCGAAGTTCTGTCAGGGTCATGCTTGTTCGGTCTGAATTAATTGTTCAAATGCGTTGATAAATGACTCAGGAGCTTGAGCCCCTTGGACGAGATATTGGTCGTTCAGAATTACTGAGGGTACAGAGTGAATTCCTGCACCAGTATATTGAGCCTCTTCTTCGCGTACTTCATTTGCGTATAGCCCGCTATCAAGAATCTGCTTTGCTTCATCTGGATCAAGGCCGGCCGTAATGACTGCATTGAGGAGGTTTTGTTGATCATCTAAATTGACTGCCAGGCAGAAATACGTCTTCAGTAATTCTGTTTTTAAACTTGCTTGCTTCTCAAGGCCATACTCTTTACCGGCCCAATGCAAAAGACGATGTGCATCGAAGGTGTTATAGACTCGCTTGCGACCATCTGGGTGGAACTTAAAGCCAGCCTCAAGAGCGCGCTCTCTAATCTGGGCTTGGTTAGCCTGTACTTGCTCTACGGTAAGGCCATATTTTTCAGTAAGATGCTCGATTGCATCCTGGCCGCCTAAGGGCATATTGGGATTAAGTTCGAAAGGTCGAAAGCGCACTTCAAAGTTTGCTTTATCACTGAATGCAGTGATAGCCTTATTGAGGTTACCTAAGCCTACGGCACACCATGGGCAGGCTATGTCCGATACAAAGTCAATTTTGATGGTGGGTTTCATAGAAACTATTCTATAGAAGCATTGGCATAAATGCTTGCCTCCAATGGACTAAGGAATTTAAGCTAGTTTCCGCCGGCAACGTCAATAAATGAGGCGCTTGTATAAGAGGATTCATCAGAGGCAAGCCAAACAATTGCAGAGGCTACTTCAGTTGCAGATCCACCTCTCTGCATGGGGATAAATTGCTTAACGCGCTCAATCCGATTTGGCTCACCTCCACTCGCATGAATATCCGTATCGATATAGCCAGGACGAACAGCATTCACTCGAATGTTGTCAATGGCCAGTTCTTTTGCCAAACCAATTGTTAGCGTATCGATTGCACCTTTAGAGGCTGCATAGTCGACATATTCCCGAGGGGATCCAAGACGAGAAGCTACAGAGGAAATATTCACTATAGATCCACCAGTTCCCTGATACCTAGTGGACATCAATTTGATTGCCGCCTGAATGCATAAAATCGTCGAAAAGACGTTGGCATTAAAGATACGCTGTATGCGCTCGCTCGACATGTCCTCAAGGCGCATCTGAGTTTCCAGAATTCCGGCATTATTGACTAGGGCATGAAGTCCCCCAAAAGTTTGCACCGTTTCTGTAAAGAGGTGATTAACTTCTTCAGCAAGAGTGACATCTGCCTTGACGGCAATGGCTAGGCCTCCATTACTCTGAATCTCATCAACAACGGCTTGGGCCTCATCAGCATGGGATTTATAGTTGACGCACACCGCAAAGCCTTTGCTAGCGGCTAGTTTTGCAGTTGCAGCTCCTATGCCGCGACTTGCCCCAGTAACAATCATGACTTTTGACATGACTCCATACTACTAGCTTTGTCATACTCAGTCATAGTGAGTAAAGGGGAGGGATTGTTTTAGTGGCTAGATAATAATTAAAAAGATTAGGCAAAACCTGATTAGGGCAATTATTTTGGGGCTAGTTTTAGAAGATGTTGGCTAAGTAATGTTGCAGCAGGTAACTGATTGGTTTTTGCCTTCATTGCTAAGAGAAGATTTCGTTTAGCCCATGAATCCTCAAGTTGAATAGTTTTGAGATCCAATGCCTTGATTTGGGCTGCGCAGGCCTGAAGTGGTAAGACGCCTATTCCCAAGTTCACTGCGATCATCTGGCACATGGCATCGTAGCTTCTGACCTGAATTCTCAGTTTCATTTGTTTTCCCAGTTTTTCAGCACTTCGAGAAGTGAGTTCAAGTAATGAGCTACCTCTGTTAAGCCCTACAAAATCATATTGAAGGCATTCTTCAAATGAGATGTGCTTTCTTTTGCTTACCTGATGTCCTTTGCTGCAGGCAATGACCAACTGATCTCTACCAATGATTTGAGTATCTAATCCGGATATAACTGGGCCTTCCGCAAAGACGCCAATATCCGCTATTCCATCCATCAATGCTCTTACGATATCGCCGCTCAATTGTTCCTCCACTTCAACCTGAATTTCAGGGTGGACTTTTAAGAAGCTAGCGAGTGCAGCAGGCAGAAATTCAGTTAAGGCAGACATATTTGCCCAGAGTCTGACGTGGCCTTTTACCCCCTTGGAGAATTCACCCAATTCATTACTTAATTGTTCAAAGCCTTGAAAAAGTCTTAATGCATGCTGCATCACCGCATGGCCTGCAGGCGTAATGGAGACTCCTTTAACAGAGCGTTCGAGTAGCGGGATGCCAACTGTTTCTTCAAACTCAGAAATTCGTCTGCTAGCAGCTGATAGAGCTAGATTACATGCGCTGGCCCCCTTGGTAATGCTTCCGGATTGCACTATGGAGCAGAAGAGCTTGAGGGTGACAAAGTCAACTCTGGCGGGGTTGAGCGGGTTATTCATGGTGTAATTCTAACCATACCTTCGCAAAATGAGAAGGTATCGACTTGAAATAGCAATTTTCAAGACTGATGAATGAGAGTACCTTTGCACAAAAGATATTTAAGGGGATCTTATGGAGCCATTGGCAAAGTTGAAAGTAATAGAGATGGGGCAGTTGATTGCTGGCCCATTTGCGGCTAAAACTTTAGCCGACTTTGGTGCTGATGTTATCAAAATAGAACCGCCAAATGTGGGTGATGCGCTACGTAAGTGGCGCTTGCTGAAGGATGGAACCTCTGTTTGGTGGCAGGTTCAGTCACGCAATAAGCGATCCCTCTCATTAGATCTAAAGCTAGTAGAGGCTCAAGAAATTGTCAGGACGCTTGTAAAAGAAGCGGATGTATTAATTGAAAACTTCCGTCCCGGAACATTGGAAGGGTGGGGTCTTGATCCACAAAAATTACTTGAAATAAATCCACGCCTAATTGTTCTTCGTATTAGTGGTTATGGTCAAACTGGCCCCTATCGTGACAAGCCGGGCTTTGGTGTGGTCGCAGAAGCCATGGGAGGCTTACGTCATCTTACTGCTGAGCCTGGAAGGGTGCCGGTTCGGGTGGGCATCAGCATTGGTGACACCTTAGCGTCCTTACATGGTGTTATTGGAATATTACTGGCTCTGCAAGAGCGACATCACAGTGGCCAAGGTCAAATTATTGATATCGCACTATATGAGGCAGTATTTAATTGCATGGAAAGTTTATTACCTGAATACAGTGCATTTGGCGAAGTAAGGCAGGCAGCTGGAAGTGCTTTGCCGGGTATTGCTCCCACCAATGCCTATCTGTGTGCAGATGGAGGGTATGTTCTAGTTGCTGGCAATGGCGATAGTATATTTAAGCGTCTGATGGCGGTCATCGGGCGTGATGATCTGGGTAGCGATCCTCAGCTAGAGAATAACGATGGCCGTGTGAAGCGTGTTGCTGAGCTTGATGGGGCTATTGGTGAGTGGGCTAAAACAGTTAGCACTGATCAGGCTTTGGAGATTCTGGACTCTGTCTCAGTTCCTGCCGGTCGAATTTATACCATTGCTGATATTGCTAGCGATCCTCATTACAAGGCGCGGGGGAATATTGAAACGATTCAAATGCAAGATGGATCCAAATTAGATGTGCCTGGTGTGATTCCAAAACTTTCTCGTACGCCTGGATCCATTAAGACTCTAGCTCCTGATATTGGAGAGAATACTGATGAGATATTACGCAGCCTAGGCTTGAATGAATTTCAAGTTACGTCCTTAAAAGAACGCGGTGTTGCATTTACTAAAAGCTAATGAACAGAAGATCATGACAAGAATATATTTTAACGATGTAGTTACAAGAGATGGGTTTCAAATTGAGCCCAACTTTATTCCTACCGATGACAAAGTAAAGTTGGTAGATGAGCTGAGTGGATGTGGTTTCGCAAAAATCGAGGTGACATCATTTACTTCCCCAAAGTCTATCCCCATGCTCAGAGATGCGGAAGAAGTGATGGGTCGCATTAAACGATTGCCTGAAGTGGAATATACCGTGCTGGTGCCAAATCTTCGAGGCGCAGAGCGCGCTTTTGAGTCTAAAGCTGACGAATTTAATTTGGTGATGTCCACATCTGAAACGCATAACCTAGCGAATCTTCGAATGGGAAGAGAAGAAAGTTTTGCCGGATTGGCAGAAGTAATTAAATACGTTAATGGCAGAACACCCATTAATGTTTCTCTTTCTACCAGCTTTGGCTGTCCTATGGAGGGTGAGGTTCCTCAAGATGTTGTGGAGGGATTTGCTCAGCGCTTTTCTGATCTGGGTGTGAGGGGGATTACGATTTGCGATACAACGGGGATGGCCAATCCAGATCAGGTAAAGAGGATGTGCGATTCTCTGCAAAAACGCTTTCCTAGTATTCAGCTGACTTTGCACTTCCACAATACGCGAGGCATGGGTTTAGCCAATCTCTTGGCGGCAGTTCAGTCTGGCATTGTGCGATTTGATGGATCGCTCGGTGGTTTAGGGGGATGCCCTTACGCGCCTGGAGCAAGCGGAAATATTTCTAGCGAGGATGCCATTCATATGCTCGATGCTATGGGATATGACACAGGTAT
>NZ_NCFJ01000145.1:0-5269 GCF_002281105.1 Polynucleobacter sp. 35-46-11 | reverse complement strand
GATCGGCTTTCCTGCAACTTCTTCGATACGACGCAGGAACTTCTGTGCCTCTATTGGGAGTTTGTCCCATTCACGAATACCAAAAGTAGTTCCCTTCCAGCCTGGGAAATCCTCATAAATTGGTTCACAGCGCGCAACAGCTTCGGCGCCACGCGGTAATACATCTAATGTTTGACCATCCAGCTTGTAACCTACACAAAGGCGAATAGTCTCAAAGCCATCCAATACGTCTAGCTTGGTAATACACAGGCCAGACAGACCATTAATCTGAATTGAGCGCTTAAGAGCGGCAGCATCTAACCAACCAGTACGGCGTGGGCGACCAGTAACAGAACCAAACTCTTTGCCGACTTCAGCCAAACGAACGCCAACAGGATCTTGTTTAGCGGCATTATCAAAATCATACAGCTCGCTTGGGAATGGACCAGCGCCAACACGAGTGCAATAGGCCTTCGTAATGCCCAAAATATATTGCAAAGAATCTGGACCAACACCAGAGCCAGCAGCCGCATTACCTGCCACGCAGTTGCTTGAAGTGACATATGGGTAAGTACCATGATCAATGTCGAGCAAAGTGCCTTGCGCACCTTCAAACAATAAATTTTGACCTGCCTGCTCTGCTGCATATAAAGCACTAGAGACATCAACTACCATGGGCTTAATTCGCTCGGCATAAGACATGGCTTCTTCAAAAGTCTTTTGGTAGTCAACCGGTTCAGCACCGTAGTAGTTGGCGAGCATGAAGTTGTGATACTCCAAGTTCTCACGCAATTGCGCTGCGAATTTTTCTGGGTAAAACAAATCTTGAACTCGTAAGGCGCGACGAGCAACTTTATCTTCGTAAGCCGGCCCGATTCCACGACCGGTTGTACCAATCTTGGCATCGCCGCGCTTTTTCTCGCGAGCATGATCAATCGCTACGTGATACGGGAGAATCAATGTCGTTGCCTCAGAAATCTTCAAACGGGATTGAACATCCAGTCCAGCAGCCTCTAGCTCGCCGATTTCTTTAAAGAGCGCCTCTGGAGAGAGCACCACACCATTACCGATATAGCAAATGACATTTTTGTGCATGATTCCAGATGGAATCAAACGCAGAATAGTTTTTTTGTCGCCAATGATCAGAGTGTGACCTGCATTATGTCCACCCTGAAAACGCACAACCGCTTGAGCATGATCAGTTAACCAATCGACTACTTTGCCTTTGCCCTCATCACCCCATTGGGTGCCGATGACAACGACGTTACGACCATGAGCTTGTTGCTTTGAAGACATAATAAAATCCAAAAGGTAATTACAGAATTAGTACGTTATTAATGAAGCTTTATTTCTTTTTTATTTCTTTTTTATTTCCCATGAGCTGCCCTGCTTTACTAGCTCTCGATCACAAAGATACTCAGCAGTTTCCACAGCATCACCATTCATTTCCTGAATAACTACTTCACCAGCTTGACGCAGCTCAGCAAGCTTACTAGCTAGGCTTGCATCGATAATCCAGGGCGCTAAGATGGCAGGCTTTCTTTGCGCAGCAGGCGCTAGATTAGCTAGGGTCAATAAATCCATTGAAAAACCAGTGGCAGGACGAGGACGTCCAAATGCTTGACCAACATGATCGTATCTACCACCACGAGCGATAGGCTGAGGCAACTTATCTACATAAGCCGCGAACATCACACCACTGTGATATTGATAACCACGTAAGTCTGCTAGATCAATACTAAGCTCAACATTATTGGGTAGTGCAGCAGTTGCAGCAACTAGCATTTCCAATTGAGCTAAGGCATCGTCAATGAGGGGGTGTTTCGGCAGTGCATTTTTAGCGCTCACCAATACTTGCGTGCAAGGGCCATTCAACTCAGTCAGCGCCATTAAGGCTTCGGCTGATTTAGCAGGTAAAGCTTTAGCCCAAATCGCTAAACGGGGACGATCCTTACTTTGCAGTAGGCCATAAAGAGTTTCGACATCACTCTTATCTAAGTTTTGCCCATCCAGGATGCCTTCGAGCACACCTGCATGTGAAAGATCTAAATACACTTTGTTTAGATCAGCAAGAGCCAAAGTCTGCAGTAGCAAAGTGACCGCCTCAAAATCAGCTTCCCATCCTGCGCAGCCATAAATTTCAGCGCCAATTTGCAACTCTTCCCGAGCAGAACTACCCACGGGTGTACGAGCATGTGCAATTGATCCCGCATAGCATAGACGTGTTACACCTTGGCGATTCAATAAATGCGCATCAATCCGCGCAACTTGTGGGGTCATGTCAGCGCGCAGACCCAAGGTACGACCAGACAACTGATCAACCAACTTAAAAGTTTGTAAGTTGAGATCTGAACCAGTGCCGGTTAGCAGTGAATCTAGAAACTCCAGAATCGGTGGCGCAACAAGCTCATAACCATAGGTCTGATACAAATCGAGGATGGCACGACGCAGAGACTCTACTTTTCGAGCCTCGGCTGGTAAAACATCAGCAATATCTTCAGGAAGCAACCAACGATTCATGATCCGAAATATTCACTCTTAATTTTTTTTGTGCAGGAACTTGAAGAATTCACCATTAGGCTCGACCACCATGACATCCTTCTTATCCTTGAAGGAGCTGCGGTAAGCCTGAAGACTTTGGTAGAACTGTGCGAACTGTGGATCGCGCCCAAATGCCTCTGCATATAGCGAAGTGGCTTTTGCATCACCAGAACCTTTAATCTTCTGCGCTTCACGATAAGCTTCAGCCAAAATAGTGTCACGCTGACGCTCAGCATTTGCTCGAATCTTGTCAGACTCTGCAGCACCAGTTGAACGTAACTCGTTAGCAACGCGTTTACGCTCAGCTTCCATACGTCTGTATACAGAGTCACTAATTTCAGCCAAGAGGTCAACACGCTTGAGGCGAACATCGACAATTTCAACACCGATATCAGAGGCATCATCAGCTACTTTTTTACGAATCCCCTGCATCACTTGTTCACGTTGATCTGAGATGATTTCCCGGACTGTTCGCTTGGTGAACTCTTCGTTTAGTGCTGAACGCACTAATTGTGTAAGTCGATCTTGCGCTAAACGTTCATCACCTTTAAAGCTAACGAAGAATTTACGAGGATCAACAATGCGCCATTTAACGTAAGAGTCAACTAAGAGATTTTTCTTTTCGGAAGTAATAAAGCGCTCTGCTTCAGGAGTATCAATCGTCAAAATACGACGATCGAAAAAGCGAACATTTTCAAACGGTGCTGGGTACTTCAATTGCAACCCTGGTTGCTCAATCACCCTGACAATTTGCCCGAAAGCAAACACCACCGCAAAGTTGCGCTGATCTACGACAAAAATACTAGAAGCCAGTACATACCCGAGAGTTATCAGACCAGCGATAGCAGCTAAGAGACGATTTGCGTTCATTATCTTGCATCCCCTCTATCACGGCTTCTTAAGCCGTCGCGTTTTTCGGCAGCACCAATACTCGGAGCATTACTCGAGCTTGGGCTAGTTACGTTGTTGCTAAATGGAGCGGCTGGATTACCTGTCGCGCCACCCACTGTTACTGATCCGGTAGGTGTAGAAGCTGAGACCTGACCAGCAGCAACTTGTGCACTCTCAGCGCTAACTTGCGCAATGATCTTATCTAGCGGCAGATAGAGCATGCTGTTGCTCTTAGTAGTGTCTACCAAGACTTTGGAAACGTTGTTGTACATCTCGCGCATGCTATCAATGTACATACGGTCACGAGTCACACCAGGTGCCTTTGCATACTCAGTCAAGACTTGCTTGAAGCGATTTGCATCACCCTCTGCAGTCGCAACCACTCTAGCCTTGTAACCTTCAGCCTCTTGAATCAGTCGATCAGCTGTACCTTTTGCACGAGGAATAATATCGTTAGCGTATGCCTGCCCTTCGCTCTTAAGACGCTCCTGGTCTTGCCCTGCTTTTACAGCATCGTCAAATGCTGCTTGCACTTGCTCTGGAGGCTGAACGTTTTGAACGGTCACGCTCGTAACGTAGATACCAGTTTTATAGCTATCTAGAATTTTCTGTATCGAGGCAGCCAAATCAATCGCAATCTTTTCACGACCTTCGTATAAAACAGTATCCATCTTGCTACGCGCAACGATTTCACGCACTGCAGTTTCTGCAGCCTGAACCACAGTCATATCGGGATCACGATTATTAAATAAATAATCTGTTGGATCTTTTAAACGATACTGAACTGCAAAACGCACATCAATGATGTTTTCATCTTCAGTCAGCATTGAGGTATCTTTTTGATTAGTTGCTTTAATCAAAATTGAACGCCCAACCTCTACAGAACGCACCCCTGAGACATTTACAGTTTGCTCTGCCTGGACAGGCCAAGGCATACGCCAGTTAATACCAGGGCCAGACGTGTAAGAGTACTTACCGAAGGTAGTCACTACCCCAGACTGACCCTCTTGGATCATGTAAAAACCACTTAAAAGCCATATTAATCCCACGCCACCAGCAACCAAAATCACGCTTGCTCTTGAGCCAAAGGGATTGCTGAAGTTGAAGTTAGGTGCACTCATGCCACCACCACCGTTATTGCCACCGCCATTACCGCGCTGGGATGGAGGTGGAATGTCAGTGCTGTTTGGCTTGTTTGCAGGCTTGCTTGAGCCGCCTGGCTTTTTCTTACCGCCAAATAAACTGCCTAGGCGGTCATTAAAGTCACGCCATAGCTCATCTAAATCTGGAGGACCGTCTGGTCGTGCAGGCCGATTCTGCGGTTGAGTTTCAACAGGCTTATCCGCATCTGGCTTCGCCGGATCAACTTTTGGGTTTTGGTCGGAGCTTTGACCCTCTTTCGCATCTTTAGATCCACTGCCTGGGTGACTATTACCCCAGCCTGGATCATTGACCGAGAACAGCTCAAGAAATTTACGCATCGTTTGGTGAATATTTTCGGTTAGGAATTGGGTTAAATTCGGAAGTCTCTGGTCGTTCGGGTAAAGGAGCTAAAAACTCGTCTGGATCCATTTGGACCTTAGCGCGATTCTGCTCGATCCTTATTCTATCAGTCATTTGAGAGCATTCAGCCAGCGCTGAGCGCAATAAATCAAGGCCAAGGCCAGTCTTGGCGGAAAGGAAAACCTGGCTCGGGATTCCCTCCGAATCGCGGACCAAAACAGCCCCCTCCGTAAAGGTCTGAGGCATCTGGTCAATCTTGTTCATGACCTCAATTCGAGGGATGTCATCAGCGCCAATTTCTCGTAAAACCGCCTCTACTTCGGCCTTTTGCTCCCTTGCTACAGGGCTGCAAGCG
>NZ_NCFJ01000006.1:0-30571 GCF_002281105.1 Polynucleobacter sp. 35-46-11 | reverse complement strand
TGCAGCCTTGCAGGCCTTAAAAGTACCGCCGCATTCTGTAGAAGCCGAGCAATCTTTGCTCGGCGGTCTACTGATCGATAACACAGCCTGGGATCGCCTGGGTGGTGTGTTAACTGATAAAGATTTCTATCGTCCTGAACATGCTTTGATCTACAAGGTCATTCAGCGTTTAGTTGGCGACAATCATCCCGCTGACGTCATTACTGTTCATGAGGCTGTTAAGTCTGAGCAAGGTGGCGATTTAGTTGGTATTGATTACCTCAATTCGTTAGCGCAAAGCACACCAAGTGCAGCGAACATTAAAGGCTATGCAGACATTGTTCGTGACCGCAGCATTCTGCGTCGCCTGATCGAAGTATCTGACAACATTGTCAACTCTGCATTTGTTCCAGAGGGTCGCTCTGTCAGAACACTCTTGGATGAAGCGGAATCCCGCATTCTCCAAATTGGTGAGGAGGGTAGTCGCAAAGCAGACTACCTCGAGATTGAGCCCTTGCTCAAAACCGTTGTTGCTCGTATTGATGAGCTTTACAACCGTCAAGGTGGAAGCGACATCACCGGAATTGCAACTGGATTTATTGATCTTGATAAACAAACTAGCGGCCTGCAAAAAGGCGACTTAGTCATTGTTGCTGGAAGACCGTCGATGGGTAAAACAGCTTTCGCACTTAATATTGCAGAGAACGTCGCATTGGCCGAAGGATTACCAGTCGTTGTGTTCTCAATGGAGATGTCGGGTGAGCAATTGGCAGCTCGTTTATTGGGTTCAGTGGGGCGCGTTGATCAAGGTCGCATGCGTACCGGCAAGTTGCAAGATGATGAGTGGCCACGCGTTACTGATGCGATTGCTCGTTTAAGTAATACCCAAATTTTGATTGATGAGACAGGTGCCTTATCAAGTCTAGAACTGCGTGCACGCGCACGTCGTATCGCGCGTAACTTTGGTGGAACGCTTGGCCTTGTTGTGATTGATTACTTGCAGTTGATGAGCGGCTCTGGTTCTGAGAACCGCGCAACCGAGATTTCTGAAATCTCACGCTCTCTTAAATCGCTCGCAAAAGAATTGCAGTGTCCAGTTGTTGCCTTGTCACAGTTAAACCGTGGTCTTGAGCAACGCCCGAATAAGCGCCCAATCATGTCTGATTTGCGAGAGTCAGGCGCGATCGAGCAAGATGCCGACTTAATTATGTTCATCTATCGTGATGAGGTGTATCACCCAGATACAACGCAAGACAAAGGTATGGCAGAGATCATTATCGGCAAACAGCGTAACGGACCAATTGGTACTGTGCGTTTAAGCTGGCAGGGTCCGTATACCAAGTTCGACAACTTGGCGATGGGATCAGTTGGCTACTCCTCTGGTGGATACGAACCGTTCTAAGTCAAAAGCAGAATGCTGAAACAAATCAGCAACAACAAATCAGAATAAAAAAGCCTCGCATTACGAGGCTTTTTAACTTAAAGAGAAGGGTATTTACTTGCTGCCCTCACACTTCTTAATGGATGCAGCTTTAGCAGCGCCATACAGCGGCTTGCCATCCTTGCTGACTGCCTTAGCTTCGCAATCATTGGGCTTGGCATCCCCCATACATTTCTTAATAGATGCATCTTTAGCAGCGCCGTAGAGTGGCTTACCTTCTTTGCTAACTGCTTTGGCTTCACAGGCTGCTTGATCTGCAAAAGCAAGCGATGGGATTAAAAAATTGAATGCAATGCTTAAAGCGATGATAATTTTCTTCATGTGAACATCTCCTGGTTGGTTGCCGCAAAAGTTAATTCTGTTTCATCACCATATTTTGAGTGGCCACTGGAGCGGGGAAGCCTGCTGCAGTTAGGGACTCGCTCATAACGCGGTTACTATCAAAGTAGACTTGCCAGTAGTCATTATTGTTGCAATAAGGACGAACGGCTAGTACTGGACCAACTAAATTAAATTCCAAAATATTTACCTCAACACCTGGATCTTGTAATACGTTTGGAATGTAGGCAATCTTTTCGCGAAGAAGCGCCATCGCAGCGTTTTGATCTGCCGCGCCAGATAGTTGGTACTTGAGATCAACGCGTCGATAGGGGCTATGACTAAAGTTCTGAATGGTGTCGGCTAAAATTTTCGTATTGCCAACCATAGTGGCAATATTATCTGGTGTATAGATAGTCGATGAGAATAGGCCAATCTCTTTAACGGTACCAGTAATGCCGCCTGCAGTAACAAAGTCACCTACTTTGAAAGGGCGCAACACGATTACAAATACACCTGCAGCAAAATTGGAGAGTAATCCTGCCCATGCAGCACCGATTGCAATGCCGGCAGTTGCAATTAAGGCGGCAAAGCTGGTTGTCTGAATACCGAAATAACCCAGGATTCCAATAACTAGAAGAATGTTCAAAGTGACAGATACAATAGAGCCTACATAACGAAGAATCGTTGGGTCTAATTTTTGAGTTTCAAGCCCCCTGCGAATCACCTTTAAAGAGATGCCAATTAACCAGCGGCCAATAACCCAAAAAGCAATTGCAGCCAAAATCTTGAGGCCGATATCGGTTGCTGCAGCGACCAAAATCTCTTGAATGCGGTCTAAATCTAATTCTTTCATTGCTTAATTCCTATGCTGTGGAAGGCTTTTGCAAATAAATTCTATAAAGGATTATTTCTAATATGCATCTGAAAGGATAGTGGCTATTGAGATAATCATCGAGTTAATTACTGAGTCGAAGATGTCAGTCTTCTAGCCTCAGTAAATCTAGCCGCCCAGTATGGCGTAGTGATGTATTCCAGGCGCACGGTTCCTCCAGCACTTGGAGCGTGGACAAACCTGCCTTGCCCTACATAGATGCCCGCGTGTGAGTACTTTGCGCCAGTAGTATTAAAAAAAACTAAATCTCCTGGTGCAGGTGGCCCGTTATCTACGCTTTGACCCCGATTACTCATCTCTTGAATAGTCCGCGGCAGTTTTATATTAGCCGACTTGTTGTAAACGTAAGCAATCAGACCGCTGCAATCGAATCCACCTTTAGGATTGTTGCCACCATAGCGATATGGCACACCAACCAAACCTACTGCTGCAATAGAGATGTCTTCTGTGCCTACACTCGTGTCTTGCTTGAACTGAGAAACTTTAACTGCATTATTTTTTGAGCTAAAGCTGCTACAACCCGACAGTATTGCTAGGGCGCAAATAAAAATGCCGCACCCCATTAGAGTGCGGCATGAGAGGGGTTGCTTAGAGTGCGTCAGCAGCATGATCCGCAAGGCGTGAACGTTCTCCGCGGGCTAGAGTCACATGTCCACCATGACGCCAGCCTTTGAAGCGATCCACTACATACGTTAGACCTGAGGATCCCTCAGTTAAGTAAGGCGTATCGATCTGCGCAATATTGCCTAAACAAACAATCTTGGTGCCTGGACCTGCTCGAGTGACCAAAGTCTTCATTTGTTTAGGGGTTAAGTTTTGCGCCTCATCAATAATTACAAACTTGCTGACAAAGGTTCTGCCGCGCATGAAGTTCATGCTCTTTACTTTGATACGTGAACGAATCAATTCTTGTGTAGCGGCACGACCCCATTCGCCAGCACCGCCATCCTCGTTGCGTTGCAACACCTCGAGGTTGTCATCAAATGCACCCATCCAAGGTTGCATCTTCTCTTCTTCTGTACCTGGTAAAAATCCAATGTCTTCACCAACGGGCACGGTGGCGCGGGTAATGATGATCTCGTTATAGCGCTTGCTATCAAGTACTTGCTCCAAGCCAGCAGCCAAGGCCAGCAAGGTTTTACCGGTACCCGCCTGACCCAACAAGGTGATGAAATCCACATCTGGGTTCATCAGCAGGTTCATGGCAAAGTTCTGTTCGCGATTACGGGCAGTAACACTCCACACATTATTTTTTTGATGAGAGAAGTCTCTCAAGGTTTGAAGTAGGGCGGTCTTGCCATTTATCTCTTTTACTTGAGCATAGAATGGAGTCGAGCCATCTGGATTTTCTTGATAGACAAACTCATTGACTAACATGCTCGGAACCGAAGGACCGTTTACGCGATAAAACATCGTGCCGGATTTACCGTCAGCCCAGCTTTCCATATCTTTGCCATGCTTTGGCCAAAAGTCTGCTGGCAATGCCATGACTCCGGAATACATTAAATCTCGGTCTTCCAGCACCTGGTCATTGAAATAATCTTCAGCAGGCAGACCTAATGCACGAGCCTTAATACGCATATTGATATCTTTGGATACCAAAACAACTTCTTGACCCTTACGCGTCTTTTGGAGCTCGCTCACAACAGCAAGAATCAGGTTGTCACCTTTACCTTCAGGCAATCCCTCTGGTAATGCTTGGGTGGTGAGTTTGGTCTGGAAAAAGAGGCGGCCTGAAACATCTTGATTGCCAAGCTTATTGAGTGGAATGCCTTCATCTAATGTGCCGCTAGTCCCGGCGACCAGTTGATCTAGAGAGCGGCTGACAGTACGCGCGTTACGCGCAACTTCAGTCATCCCCTTCTTGTGGTTGTCCAATTCTTCCAGAGTGGTCATTGGCAAGAAAAGGTCATGCTCGGAGAAGCGGAACAGAGAGCTCGGATCATGCATCAATACATTGGTATCGAGGACAAAGAGGCTTGGAGGGCCAGTGCGAATAATGCGCTTTGGCTTTTCTGGAACGCTAGCCACTTTGTTATCGCCGCGCTCACTACGAGTTACTGTTGGCCTACGATCACCTTTGATTTTCTCGAGCGCCACTTCAGCGGCAGAAAGATCCTCCTCTGCATCTGTCGCCCAATCAGGAGTATGGTTTTCCATCGAAACGGTTTTCGCTGGTGCAGGACGTTTCTTTAAATTTGGAGTATCTTTACTGCTAATTTTTACTTGACCAGCAATTTGAGTTGGGATTGGGGGCAATGGCATGCATACTCTCCTAAAAGAAAAAACCGCCAAGCGGATTGCATTGACGGTTTATAACGAAACTGGGTGCAAAACGATCTGTAAAACGGCGGGGGTTGTTTACCGAGCCTGCTGTTAAGTATTCAGGCTGATGAGTCAAACGGATTGTTAGACTTTCCCGTCGTTTACGGTGCATATAAACAACTTTACCCCAAATTTTGGGCTTTGCAAGTACCCCGGATTAAATTAATTTAAAAATTATTTAGTAACTTGAGCGGCTTGTAATACCTCTGTCACATGCCCTGGAACCTTAAGTCCACGCCACTCTTTAACGAGCTTGCCCGAAGAGTCAAAAAGGAAGGTGCTGCGCTCAACACCGCGAACCTGCTTGCCGTACATATTCTTCATCTTCATCACGCCAAAGAGTTGGCATAAGATTTCTTCGGTATCGGCAACGAGCTCAAATGGCAACTCCAGTTTGCTGCGGAAGTTGTCGTGAGATTTGAGGCTATCTCGAGATACACCAACGATCAAAGTATTGGCCTTGGCGAAGGCTTCAATATTGTCACGGAATTCACCGGACTCCGCAGTGCAACCAGGGGTCATGTCTTTTGGATAAAAGTAGATAACCAGTTTTTTGCCTTTGGCTGAATCTGGTGTAAAGGTCAGCCCCGATGTTGCTGGGATTGCGCACTGGGGCATTGGTTTACCGATTTCTACTGTCATGATGAGGCTCTCTTAATTAACTTTAGTGCTACTTATACGGCTTGCAAAATGAGTTCGCCACTTCGGTTGGGAATCTCTCCCCAGGTGATGGGCTGTACGGCTATTTTATCGAGTTGCTTGGTGGCTTCCCAAGATTGATGAAGCTCACCCATCGTAACTAGGTCGTGCCCTTGGTTCAGCCAGCCTGCCAAGAGTTGCTCAAAGGCTGGTAGAAGCTTCTGACCTTCGAGCTCGGCATGTAGTGTGAAGACCTGGTCATTCGGATTGCTTTGGGTGATTTCTAGTAGCTTCTTAACAGCGCCAAACTCATCGGCATCATCAATGCCAATTAACTCATCAAAAGTGGGGAGGGTAGTAGGGTACTGGACATGTTTTGCTTTGCCAGATGGAAGTTCAAAACGATAAGGCATCAAGTTAGGTTCAGCTCTGCCGTCGGAAGAATATTTAATGCCCCATTGATCCAGTTGCTCAAAAGCAGCTTCATTCATTTGCCAGCCAGCTGCACCATAAGTAACTGGTGGGTGACCAAAGATCTCCATAAAACGATCCCAGCTTTTTTGCATCTGTGCCTTAGTCCACTCGGGATCACGATTGCGCACGGCATCTTGCCAAGCCACATGATCCCAAGTGTGAATTCCAGTTTCATGGCCAGCAGCATCAATCGCACGCATTTCGGTGGCAGCTTGCTTACCAATGTCTGGACCGGGAAGTAGGACGCCGTAGAGCAAAGTCTTAATGCCGTAGTGCTCAACAACAGAAGTGCGACTCACTTTCTTTAGAAAGCCCGGTCTAAAAACTCGCTTAAGTGCCCAGCCAGTATGGTCGGGGCCTAAGCTGAATAAGAAAGTGGCTTTAAGACCAAAGCGTTCAAGCGTACGGGCTAGATTAGGGGCGCCTTCTTTGGTGCCGCGTAAGGTATCAACATCTACCTTGAGTGCAATCTTAGCCATGAACCTTGGAGCTTATTCGTTGTCAACCAAGTGACGCGC
This sequence comes from Polynucleobacter sp. 35-46-11, assembly GCF_002281105.1. Lineage (NCBI taxonomy): Bacteria > Pseudomonadati > Pseudomonadota > Betaproteobacteria > Burkholderiales > Burkholderiaceae > Polynucleobacter > Polynucleobacter sp. 35-46-11. Next base: position 23,982 of record NZ_NCFJ01000006.1, on the reverse strand, counting down.
TTTTTCTACATCTTCCCGATAGGCTTCAAAAATATTCTTCAACGCATCGCTCATATTGGTTGTTGGCTTCCAACCTAATTCACTCATCGTATTGTCAATTGCAGGAACGCGATTCTGAACGTCTTGATAGCCTTCGCCGTAGTAAGCGCCAGAAGTTGTTTCCACAATTTTCACTTCATTAGCTGTCTTTGCGTACTCCGGAATACTGCGAGCAATCTCCAACATCTGATTGGCGAGTTCACGAATAGAATGATTGTTCTTTGGATTGCCAATGTTGTAGATCTTGCCATTAGCAATACCATCTTTGTTATCGATGATGCGCATTAAGGCGTCGATACCATCATCAACATAAGTAAACGCACGTTTCTGCGCGCCGCCATCTACGACATTGATAGATTCACCACGAACGATATGACCCAAGAACTGCGTCACTACGCGGGAAGAGCCTTCTTTTGGTGTGTAAATACTATCCAGACCAGGGCCAATCCAGTTAAACGGACGGAAGAGGGTAAAGCGCAAACCTTCCATGCCATAACCCCAGATCACGCGGTCCATCAATTGCTTAGAGCAAGCATAGATCCAGCGTGGTTTATTGATCGGACCATAAACCATATTGGATTTAGCGGGATCAAATTCGCCGTCTTCACACATGCCATAGACTTCAGATGTAGATGGAAACACCAAATGCTTTTTGTATTTAACGGCTGAGCGAACGATGGGCAAATTGGCTTCGAAGTCGAGCTCAAATACTTTGAGCGGTTGCTGAACGTAAGTTGCTGGTGTCGCAATTGCCACTAAAGGCAGGATGACGTCACATTTACGGATGTGATATTCAACCCATTCTTTATTGATAGTGATATCACCCTCAAAGAAGTGCATGCGAGGATGGTTTACTAAATCACCAAGGCGATCGTTTTGCATATCCATGCCATAGACATCCCAATCGGTTGTCTCAAGGATGCGCTTTGAAAGGTGGTGACCGATAAAACCGTTTACGCCAAGAATGAGTACTTTTTTCATCTTTACTGCCTCGTTTTTTAATCTAAAGAGTGCTACTTTTAATTTGTTAGCTGTTAGCTGGGAACCAGTCCAGTATCGCTACTGCTTTTTGGTCGCCACAAACGCCGAATACTTGATTATCAACCACTTGGATACCGGGAGCCTGAAGATCTAGCTCCCCCGGGAATGGGCCTTCTAGGCTGGTGCGAGACACAATCCTGCGTTGACCTTCCCAGTCGGTAAAAGCCCCGGGATAGGGGGGTGCAACCGCTCTGACGAGGTTGTGAACCTGCTGAGCTGTCTTATTCCACAGAATTTGACCATCTGCAGGCTTGCGGCCGCCAAAATAGCTTCCCTGAGCCAGATAATTGGGTTTTCTGGGGATGTGGCCCTGAACAAGCTCGGATAATACCTGATTCATTACGATAACCGCTGCTTTGCTGACTTTGCCAAACACTTCTGTGGCGGTTTCATTGGAGCCAATTGAGACGGCTGATTGCCCCACAATGTCTCCTGCATCTGGTTTGGATTCCATGATGTGCAATGTGGCGCCAGTTTCAGTTTCTCCGTGCAGAATGGCCCAGTTGACTGGTGCCCGCCCACGAAACTTTGGTAGCAGTGACCCATGCATATTCAAGGCGCCAATCTTGGCACAGGCCAAGAGCTCAGGCGGAATCATATGACGGTAGTAGAAGGAGAAGAGATAATCGGGTGCCAGTTTCTGAATCTGCGGCACAAGATCCATTAACTGATTTGCATTTGGTGTGATGTAAGGAATTTTTTTATCCTCACAAAGTTTGGCAACACTTCCAAACCAGACATTCTCATTGGGATCGTCTTGATGAGTCACCACTAGATCAATCTCAATGCCTGCACCCAGCAATGCCTTGAGGCAATTAACACCAACATCGTGATAAGCAAAGACGACTGCGTGCAATTATTTTTTCTCTAAAACAGTTTGCACAACATAGCGTGGACGCTCGCGAACCTGTTGGTAGATGCGGCCAATATATTCACCGAGTAAGCCAAGGCCAAATAGCATTACACCAATTAAGAAGAAGGTGAGGGCGAAGAGTGTGAAAACCCCTTCAACCTCAGCGCCTAGAACGAAGCGGCGAACTAAGAGGTATATAAACAGGCTACCTGCAGCCATTGCCAGCAACATTCCCAGAATCGAGAAAATCTGCAAAGGCATTACGGAGAATCCAGTCACCAAATCAAAGTTCAGGCGAATAAGTTGATACAGACTGTATTTAGATTCGCCGGCAAAGCGTTCTTCATGTTTGACGCTAATCTCAGTCGGATTAGATGCGAAGGTATAGGCCAGGGCTGGAATAAAGGTATTGCTTTCATCGCACTGACGTACTAGGTCAACGATGCGACGGCTGTAGCCACGCAGCATGCACCCTTGGTCAGTCATTGTGATCCGTGTGATTTTCTGGCGTAAATGATTCATCGCACGGGAAGCGAATTTTCTGAAGAAACTGTCGCGACGATTAGCGCGGATAGTGCCAACGTAGTCGTGACCTTTGCGTAATTCATTTACCAGAGCATCAATTTCTTCAGGCGGATTCTGCAGATCGGCATCGAGGGTGATGATATATTCGCCACGGGAATATTCAAAGCCAGCCATGATGGCCATGTGTTGACCAAAGTTGCTGTGAAATAAGACTGCACGAGTGACATCAGGGCGCAGCTCAACTTGTTTGGCTAGGATGCCAGCGGAGCGATCTTTGCTGCCATCATTTACAAACACCACTTCATAAGCAATGTTGCGCTTGCTAGCCATCATATCTAGTGCAGGGTATAGGCGATCAAAGAGTGCTTGAAGACCATCTTCCTCGTTATAAACGGGGATAACAATGCTAAGTGTGGGATTGCAGGCTTGGGTAGCTAAATTTGCAGTCATGCTGTAATTTTGCCTGATTCTGCTCTCAACTCTATTTTTTACAGTGTTTCTTCAAAATTCCAGTCAAAGCACTGGCTATACGGCCAATATCTTCATCCGCCATGCCTGGAAAGAGGGGTAGAGTCAAAATGGAGCGACCAATACGCTCTGCGATTGGAGTGGCTTGAACTTTGTAACCCAGCTCTTGATAAAGCGTAAATCCGGTAATGGTGGGGTAGTGAACGCCTGTGCCAATGCCCAAATCTTTTAACTCGGTCATTACCTGTGCTCGATCTACGTTCAATTGCTCAAGCGGCAGAATAACTTGGAACATATGCCAGTTGCTATCGGCAAAGTTTTCTACTGGCAACTCTAAGTTGAGTTTATCTAAACCAGCAGACCGCAATTCACTGCGAATGGCATCAAAGTACTGCCTTGCTAAAGCACTCCTACGCGCCTGAAACCCCGGCAACATTTTGAGTTGATGCAAGCCAATGACTGCATTCACATCAGTCAAATTATCTTTGCCGCCTAAGACATCTACATCCATGCCATCGACGCCTTGGCGTGTGAGTCCTTGCAGGCGAAACTTCTCCGCAAGCTTAGCTTCATCATCAGTGTTGAGAACAAGGCAGCCACCCTCAACAGTAGATAAATTTTTATTTGCCTGAAAACTAAAGCTCACGAGATCACCGATGCTGCCAATCTTTTGGCCTTTCCACTGCGATCCAAACGCTTGTGCTGCATCTTCAATTACGCGCAGCTTGTATTGCTTAGCGAGGTCATAGAGTTGATCCATATTGACGGGTAGCCCGGCCAAGTAAACCGGCATGATGGCGCGCGTCTTCGGTGTAACAGCTGCAGCTAGCTTGCTTAAATCAATATTGCGGGTGATGGGATCAATATCCACAAAGACGGGGGTAGCCCCAACACTCAGAATGACATTGGACGTTGCAACCCATGATATTGGGGTAGTAATCACTTCATCACCAGGACCAATGCCAGCAACCTGTAAGGCGATTTTCATAGTGGCAGTGCCGTTGGCAAAACAACGAACTGGACGACCACCAAAGTATTCGCTCAAGGTAGCCTCAAACTCAGCTAGTTTTGGTCCCGAGGTTACCCAGCCTGAGCGCAATACCTCGGCAACGGCATCAATAGTTTCTTGATTGAAGTGTGGGCGCGTAAACGGAATAAAAGGCAGGGTACTTTGAGTGACTGACATAGTGGCCTTAAGAATTTATTGTGCTGAGCTATTTTGCAACTCTGGGTGTTTAACAATCACGCGCCGAGAATCTCTACCCACCTCTTGTATGGGGACGTTTAATTTCTGTAACTCAACATATTGCTCTGGAACCATTAAGGCATAAGCCGTCTGATCTTCTTTCCAGCGCTCGATAAAAGCATCAAATGTGGGAAGCCACAATTGGGGCTCTTGTTTCACGCCAAACTCAAGCTCATCTGGAGATTCCACCATGATCATGGTTCTACCTAAATAGAAGGGTACTGTGTGATCTAGGATTCGTATGGAATAAAAATTGACTTTATCTGGGATGCCAGCTTTTACTTTTTCTACTAAGTCGATGCCCGAGACTGCGCGCCCCAGAGTTTCATGGCCCGTGCCCGCGATGATTGCACAGAGAAAAAAACTGCTCGCAAAGCTGGTGATACTGCTCAGGCCATTGCGTTTGCTTTGCGCCAACGCTAGAAGACTAAATGCAATCAATGCGATGAGTGCCGCAATGATCCAATAAGTATATTGGGCGTAGGATTCAATTTCATCTGGCCTAGCTTGTTTGCCAACTTCGCCTAAGAAGAAAAATCCAATACCACCTAAGATTGCAAAGAAGAGGGCTTGTAATTTCCAAGGCAATCCCAGTGAATTACTAAAACCCAGATTGCGATCTAAGCGATGGCCGACAAGCATTGCCAGTGCTGGAAAGACTGGGATGATGTAGCCAGGTAATTTAGATTGAGAGATGCTAAAGAACCCCATGATTACTGCAAACCAGCAGGTGAGCAACCAGCCGCTGGAGAACTCACGATTACGCTCTCGCCAGGCCTGAGTAAGGGCGCCAGGAGTTTGCGCAATCCATGGCAAAAAGCCTAGTAGTAGCAGTGGTATGAAGTAATAAATTGGACCCGTTCTACTGTGAGCCGTTTGCGTGAATCGTTGCAGATGTTCATGAATAAAGAAGAATTCCAGGAACTCTGGATTACGTTGCGCTACTAGAGCAAACCAAGGCGCAGTAATTGCTAAAAATAAAATCGTGCCGCTAATAATGTGTAGCCGTTTCCAGATTTTCCAGTCCCACGCTGTAATGGAATAAACAATAAAGACCATGCCGGGGATGGCAACCCCAATGACGCCTTTAGATAAGGTTGCTAGGGCCATGAAGACCCAGCAGGCCCACATCCACTTTCTGGTGTTGCTCGTGTTGCGAGCAGTTTGTGCCAACAAAAGACTACACAGTGCAGCAACTAAAAATGCTGACAACCCCATATCCAGTGAGTTGATGTGTCCACCAATCACCCACATTGGGCTGGACGCTAAAGCAATTGCAGCTAACCAGCCTGCCCGTGGGCTATAAATGCGTGCGCCAGTAAATCCAATAAATACAATTGTTATAAAGCCAGTGAGTGCAGTCCACAAGCGCGCCTGCCAATCACCGATACCAAAAAGATTAAAGGCGGTAGCGGTAGCCCAAATCTGTAATGGGGGTTTTTCAAAATACTTGTAGCCGTTGTAGCGGGGTGTAACCCAATCTCCAGTGACGAGCATCTCACGCGCAATCTCGGCATAACGTCCTTCATCAGACGGAATGAGGTGGCGGTAGTTGAGGGTGCCAAACCACAGCAAGCCATAGATTAGGACCAGAATCAAAATCGAGATTGGATTGAGGGCGCTAGACTGCCGAATTTGGCCAAACTGCATCAGACGGCTTCCACGATAAGAGCGAGTAGAACCTGGCGACCTTCTCCAACAAGAATGTTGTAAGTGCGACAAGCGGCTTGAGAATCCATTACTTCGAAGCCAACTTTGGCCTCGATCAGGGTTTTTAAGAGCTCAGGCTTTGGGAAGCGCTGGCGTTTGCCGGTGCCAATAATGATCAATTCAGGCTTGAGAGAGGCCATTTGAGTGAAATCTGTCGAACTTAGTTCCTCAAAGGACTTGATAGTCCACTCCAGGATTTCGCCATCTGAGCTCAATAAAACCCCGTGACTGTAGGGGATCTTATTGATCTCAATGTAGCCGTCACCGTAACCGGTGATCGTATTGGCTCCGGAATGGGGGTCAGATTGAAGCTTCACGTGGACTCTCTGTCATAATTATGTGGATTATAGCTAGCTGTTTTTTCCTAGTTTTCAAGAACTTACCCTTTAATTTATTGTGAAACCGATCCTAAAGTCCGAAAAACTCAATCACGTCTGCTACGACATTCGTGGACCCGTGCTGGAGCTTGCTCAGCGCATGGAGGAGGAGGGTCACAAAATCATCAAATTAAACATCGGTAATGTGGGTGTTTTTGGTTTCGATCCTCCAGAAGAGATTCAGTTGGACATGATCCGTAATTTGGGTAATGCCTCAGCGTACTCCGATTCCAAAGGAATTTTTGCAGCTCGCAAAGCCATCATGCAGTATTGCCAAGAAAAAGGCATCCAGGGTGTTACTTTGGATGACATCTATACCGGTAATGGTGTTTCCGAGTTGATCGTATTAGCAATGAACGCATTACTCAATAACGGCGATGAAGTTTTGGTGCCAGCCCCTGATTACCCATTATGGACAGCTGCTGTCAGCCTATCTGGCGGTACTCCAGTTCATTACTTGTGTGATGAGTCTAAGGAGTGGGCCCCAGATCTAGCAGATTTACGTAAACGAATTACGCCGCGCACTAAAGCGATTGTGGTGATCAACCCCAACAACCCAACAGGCGCAATTTACTCAAAAGAAGTATTGGCTGAGCTAACTTCAATTGCGCGTGAGCATGGTTTGATTCTCTTTGCGGATGAAATTTACGACAAAATGTTGTACGACCAAGAGAAGCATATCTCTTTGGCATCCTTATCCACTGATGTGGTCACAATTACCTTCAACGGTTTGTCCAAGAACTATCGCTCTTGCGGCTATCGTGCCGGCTGGATGGTGGTTTCTGGCGATAAAGAGATGATTCGCGATTACATCGAGGGTCTAAACATACTGTCCTCAATGCGCCTGTGCGCCAATGTGCCAGGCCAGTACGCCATTCAAACGGCATTGGGTGGCTATCAAAGCATTAATGACCTAGTCAGCGAAGGTGGTCGATTGGCTAAGCAACGTGATCTCGCATGGAAACTCATTACAGAAATCCCTGGCGTGACTTGCGTTAAGCCAAAGTCCGCTTTGTATTTATTTCCAAAGCTAGATCCTGAAATGTATCCAATCGAAGATGATCAGCAGTTTGTAGCTGATCTCTTGAAAGAGGAAAAAGTGTTGTTGGTGCAGGGCTCCGGCTTTAACTGGGGCAAGTCAGACCACTTCCGTGTCGTGTTCTTACCTCATGAGGATGTGCTTAAAGAGGCTATTGGCCGTCTTGCACGTTTTCTTGAGCGTTATCGTCAAAAACATAGTCGTAAAGCGGCTAACTCAACAGCAACAAAGGCATCATGAAACCGATTCAAGTTGGTCTATTAGGTATTGGCACTGTAGGTGGTGGTGTATTTACTGTTCTCGAGCGCAACCAGGATGAAATTACCCGTCGCGCTGGTCGTGGCATTCGTATCAATACCGTTGCTGACCTCAATGTAGAGCGTGCCAAAGAGTTGGTTAAGGATCACGCCCAAGTAGTGAGTGATGCGCGTGCAGTTATTAATAATCCTGAGATTAATATCGTTGTTGAATTGATCGGTGGTTACGGCATTGCTAAGGATTTGGTGATGGAGGCAATCGCTGCTGGCAAACATGTCGTCACTGCCAACAAGGCTTTGATCGCTGTACATGGCAATGAGATTTTTAAGGCTGCCCATGAGAAGGGTGTGATGGTTGCATTTGAAGCGGCTGTTGCTGGCGGCATTCCAATCATCAAGGCACTTCGCGAAGGTTTGACTGCAAACCGTATTGAGTGGATCGCTGGCATTATCAATGGCACAACGAATTTCATTCTTTCTGAGATGCGTGATAAAGGCTTGGACTTCGCGACCGTCTTGCAAGAGGCGCAGCGTTTAGGTTACGCAGAAGCAGACCCTACATTCGATATTGAAGGTGTAGATGCCGCTCATAAAGCAACCATCATGAGCGCAATTGCATTTGGGATTCCAATGCAATTTGAAAAAGCTCATGTTGAGGGTATTACGAAGCTTGATGCCGTCGATATTAAATACGCTGAGCAGTTGGGCTATCGCATTAAGTTGCTTGGTATTGCTAAGAAGACAACTGCCGGTGTTGAATTGCGTGTGCACCCAACCTTGATTCCGACTAAGCGCCTCATTGCAAACGTTGAAGGTGCTATGAATGCTGTTCAGGTATTTGGAGATGCAGTCGGAACTACGCTTTATTACGGTAAAGGCGCAGGCTCTGAGCCGACAGCCTCGGCTGTGATTGCTGACTTGGTAGATATCACGCGTTTATTGGGTGCTAGCCCTGAGAATCGTGTTCCTTACTTGGCATTTCAGCCTGATGCAGTGCGCGATATCACTGTATTGCCAATGGGTGAGATCACCACCAGCTATTACTTGCGTTTGCGCGTAGCCGATCAGGCGGGCGTGTTAGCGGATATCACTAAGATTTTGGCGTCCCATAGCATCTCTATTGATGCGCTCTTGCAAAAAGAAGCGGATGAAGGTGAAAGTCAAACTGATTTGGTTGCACTGACTCACGAGACCAAAGAAAAACACATGCTGGCAGCGATTCAGGAAATTCAGAATCTGAAAACTGTTGCTGGCGAAGTAGTGAAGATCCGTTTAGAAAATCTTTCTTAAGATAAATACATGCGTTACCAATCAACTCGGGGCAATAGCCCACAGCAATCCTTTTTAGAAATCTTGCTCGGTGGATTAGCTCCAGATGGTGGCTTATATCTGCCTACCGAGTACCCTCAAGTAACTAAAGAGCAGCTGGATTCTTGGCGCGGGATGTCCTATGCTGATCTCGCTTACGAAGTGTTGAGTTTATATTGCGACGATATACCTGAGGCAGATTTACGTGCTTTGTTGCGTAAGACGTATACAGAGCAGGTCTATTGCAATGGCCGCACTGAAGATAATGCCAAAGACATCACGCCATTACATTGGTTGGGTGAAGAGCAGGGTACTCGTATCGGCTTATTGAGCCTGTCTAACGGACCAACACTGGCATTTAAAGATATGGCGATGCAATTGCTCGGCAATCTCTTTGAATACGCGCTAAGGAAGAAAGGTCAGAAGCTCAATATTTTGGGCGCGACTTCTGGCGATACTGGTAGCGCTGCTGAATATGCGATGCGCGGCAAAGAAGGCGTGAAAGTATTTATGCTCTCACCACGCGGCAAGATGAGTGCTTTCCAGTCTGCGCAAATGTATTCCCTGCAAGACCCGAATATTTTTAACTTGGCAGTTGCCGGCGTATTTGATGACTGTCAAGATATCGTCAAGGCAGTCAGTAATGACCATGGCTTTAAAGCAAATCATCAAATTGGAACCGTGAACTCCATTAACTGGGGTCGTGTAGTGGCTCAAGTTGTGTATTACTTCCAAGGTTATTTGCTGGCAACAAAATCCAGCACAGAAAAAGTCTCTTTCACAGTGCCATCGGGTAACTTTGGCAATATCTGCGCTGGCCATATTGCTCGCATGATGGGTTTGCCAATTGCGCACCTCATTGCTGCTACTAACGAGAACGATGTTCTCGATGAATTTTTCCGCACCGGTGTTTACCGTGCACGTAAGTCTGCCGAAACTTTGCATACTTCTAGCCCATCTATGGACATTTCTAAAGCGAGTAATTTTGAGCGCTTTGTATTTGATCTTATGGGTAAGGACGGCAAAGTAACTGCTGGCATGTTCAAGCAGGTTGATGAAGCAGGCGGCTTTGATATTTCAAAAGACGCCGTATTTAAAGACATTACCAAGTACGGATTCCAATCCGGTCGCAGTACTCATCAGAATCGCCTAGACACCATTCGCAATATTGATTCACAGTATGGCGTGATGATTGATACGCATACAGCTGATGGTGTGAAGGTGGCGCGCGAGCATTTGCAAGCAGGCATTCCAATGATTGTTTTGGAAACTGCTTTGCCTATTAAGTTTGAAGAAACGATTGAAGTGGCATTGGGGCGTCCAGCAGAATGCCCGCCAGCATTTAAAGATATCAAATCAAAGCCGCAACGCGTTGAAAATATCGAGGCTGATGTCAATCAAGTGAAACACTTCATTACTACCCACGTTAACTAACTCAAAAATAAAGCCCTATGACTAAGCCTCCGATGTTGACTGCTCAGCAGGCTTTAGATCACCTGCTGTCAAATGCAAAAGCGGTAGGTGATAGTGAAATGGTCACGATGCAAACCGCCTTAGGCCGTGTGCTTGCAGAGAATGTAAGCAGTCTGGTCGATGTGCCTCCACTCGATAACACTTCCATGGATGGCTATGCTGTGCGTACTGCGGATACGCAAACTCCTGGAAGCACTCTCAAGATTGCACAGCGTATTCCAGCGGGATCCATGGGTACCGAGCTAGAGCCTGGCACTGCTGCCAGAATTTTTACAGGCGCCCCAGTGCCCCCAGGTGCTGATGCGGTTGTCATGCAAGAAGACTGCGCTATATCAGAGGGCTCAACCGATCAAGTGCAGGTCAATATTGCGCCAATTTCAGGTCAATGGATCCGTCGAAGAGGTGAGGACCTGACTGCAGGCCAAACAGCTCTGACTGCGGGTACTTTTCTCAGGCCACAAGAATTAGGTGTTGCAGCGTCTGCTGGTCTGACGCATTTAAATGTAAAACGTAAGGTCAGAGTTGCTGCATTTTTCACTGGCGATGAGCTTTCTCTGCCAGGTGAGCCGCTTAAGCCGGGTGGCATCTACAACTCCAATCGCGATACTTTGTTAGCGTGTATTAAATCCTTGGGATGCGATGCCACAGACTTTGGAATCGTTCCCGATAGCCTGGAGGCCACCAAAGAAACGCTTCGCAAGGCCAGCAAAGATCATGATCTGATCATTACTTCTGGTGGTGTATCTGTTGGCGAAGAGGATCACATAAAACCAGCAGTGACTGCTGAGGGACGATTGGATCTCTGGCAGATTGCCATTAAGCCTGGCAAGCCTCTAGCTTTTGGTGCTGTGCGCAAATCAGATGCCCCAAAGAGCAATGGGTCCGAAGCAGAAACTTGGTTTATCGGACTTCCTGGGAATCCAGTATCCAGTTTTGTAACCTTCCTATTATTTGTGCGACCGTTTATTCTGAAGTTACAAGGCCGAGATGCAGGTATGCCACAGTCTTACCCAATGCGCGCTGACTTTGATTGGCTTAAAGGGGATCGTCGTAACGAGTTTCTGAGGGTTAAGATCAACGCGCAGGGCGGTTTAGATTTATTCCCAAACCAAAGCTCTGGAGTGCTTACAAGTGCTTCATGGGGTGATGGCTTAGTAGATTGTCCGCCGGGCCAAGCGTTTAAAGCTGGCGATATAGTGAAGTACATTCCATTTAACGCACTCCTCTACTAATCGTATTACGATTCTTATATGAAACTCGAATTGCGATTCTTTGCTTCCTTGAGAGAGGGTCTTAGTCTTTCTGGTGAGAGCATTGCTGTACCGGCAGAGGTCAAAACCATTGCTGACTTAAGAAGCTATCTTATTCAACGAGGAAATCCCTGGGCTCAAGTATTGGCGAGTAGCAAGGTAATTCGTTGCGCCTTAAATCAAGAGATGGTGGCTGATTCCACTCCGCTAGTAGAAGGTTCTGAAGTGGCTTTCTTCCCCCCGGTTACTGGTGGTTAAGATGCAGAATGATTTCATCCGCATTCAAGAGCAAGACTTTGATCTCACTACAGAAGTTAAGGCGCTGCGCAAGGATGATCCGCGTGTTGGTGCAATAGTGACTTTTGTGGGTACTGTCCGAGATATGAATGACGGCAGTCAAGTCAAGGGCATGATGCTGGAGCACTATCCTGGCATGACGGAAAAAGCCTTAGAGGAAATCATTAAGCAAGCTACAGGTCGCTGGGATCTTTACAAGACGCTAGTCATCCATCGAGTAGGACCGCTGTTGCCCGAAGACCAAATTGTTTTGGTAGCAGTAACTAGCGCTCATCGAGGCGAGGCATTTGCTGCTTGTGAGTTCATCATGGACTACCTAAAAACAGCAGCACCATTTTGGAAGAAAGAAGAAACCCCAGAAGGCAGTAAGTGGGTTGATGCCCGCGTGACCGATGATGCTGCAATGGCGCGTTGGAAATAATTTCCCGCTAAATTTCTTTTAGCATCAAAGCTAGCTCGAGACCACTTAACCAAGCGCCCTCGACTCTTCCGCCATTGAGCCAGTCGCTACAAAGTCCCAGACCAATATCGGGTAGCGAAAGAAAGCTGATTGAATTTTCTAAGCCGCCACTTGCATAACGCCAACGGTGCATGCTGATTTCGGCATCCCGACAATTTAATCCCAGCCTTGTCAGGCATTGCACCATCTGGTCTTGGGCATCCTCTTTGCTGAGCTCCACATTCTCTTGACTCCAGGCTGGGCTGCCATGAATGGTCCAAGTATTTCCTTGACGCATTGGCTTGGATCCATTCTGGCAAATCCAGCCAATGATTTCTTGATTGATAAATGCCGCATCAAAATCTGCTGTTTTCTGATTGGGAAAATTCGCCATCATTGTCCAGCAGGCCTTCATCTGTGCTGAGTCGGCGATATCAGAAGCTCTGATATCAAGGCTCCTCACTAAGGCGCTTGCCTGAGGTGCAGGTATAGCCAATACGACAAAATCATATGATGTTGGAATATCGCCAATCTCATTGCTTCGAAGATGCCACTTGTCAGATCTCCGATCTAACTGTGAGATTGTTGTCTCATATTGAATTGATAATTCTTCGGCAAGATGCTTTCCCGGGGAGTTCATATTGGGGGTGCCAATATAGCGAATTTCTTGTGAATTGCTCTCACGCCATGCCTTGGCCTCATACACCTTGATTTTGGGTGTCCAAATAGCGGCAGTACCGGCCCGCATCCATTGTTGCACCTCCTGAATAAAGCGGGGATCTCTAGCAGTAAAGTATTGGGCACCATGGTCTGCTGACCACCCTTCACTTCGACGAGTGCTCATGCGCCCACTGGGGCCACGACTTTTTTCAAAGATATCTGCTGAGATTCCTTGCAGCTTGAGCTCCCGCGCACAAGAAAGGCCTGCAATTCCTGCGCCAATAATTGCCACTCTCTCAATTTCTTTATTGCTATTCATATGCGGGGAAGTATTTTTCGAAAAGTCAGATTAATTCGAGGGCTTTTAACCATTGTTGTCTTGAGAAGACTGTGATGCCAATGTTCCTGAATAGGTGGATACATGATTAATGCACTGCCATGCTCTAGAAATATTGGACAAGTTGTTTTATCTTGCTTATGGCGAAATGCAAACTTACGTCGAGCGCCCAAGCTGATAGATGCAATGGGGTTCGTACCGCCTAACTCTCTCTCATTGTCACTGTGCCAGCCCATTCCCTCGGCACCGCTGTGATACAGATTGAGTAAGCAAGAGTTGTAGGTGTGGCCAGTAAATTGTTCAAGCTTATGCTTTACTTCCAATAACGCACTAATCCAGGTCTGAGGTATTTTTTGAACTCCAGAGTAAGTGTATGTGCACTCAGGATCGCCCACCCACGCAACTTTTCTTGCGGTCTTTACTAAGTTACCAAACATTTTGATCTCATCCGCCTCCCAGACAAGAGAGCTCAGTAGGTATTTGTAAAGATGATCAGATTCATCTGCATCATAAAAATGATGGAAATATTCAGCCCGCCCATCTTTTTCCAGTAGGCATATTGGATCGGATGAGTTTAATTGGTTAAATAAGGAATTTTGCATGCTTGGTAAATCTTGGTGGGGCGTGTACACAATTACGATAAAAACTCTAGAATAGGCTTCATTATGAATTGTTCGGAACAAATAGGTTAATCATGAAAGCACCAGATAAGCGTTGTTGTGGCTCAGGCGTCTGCATCATTAATGATGCAGGAGAGTGTTGGTGTGGCCAAGTGTGGGATGGCGAGAAAATGAGCGCAGCCCCTTTATTGTCGGCAAAAACTCAGGCTACCAAACTAGGTTCCGAACCTGATCAGGCTAAGTCCGAATCCCAGGACCCTCTTTAATACAAGACTTACTGGCTGATTGCTCTTCTGCCTTTAGCCAAGCGGGGCGACCTTTGCCCTGGTGGGTGAGCTCTGTTAATTGATTTGGACTGAGATTTGTCACGAGTTTACGTGTGACGCAATCGCAATACTCGCCAAAAGAATCGGCCGACACCTCTTTTAACTTCACATGTAGTTGGACTTGCTTCTTGATGCATGCTTCTTTGTAGTTCTGGGTGAACTTCCCTTGACTAGCATCTTGAGCATATGACGATAGAGCTGCTGAAGTGAGTAGGCCGGTAACAATATATTTCTTGAATGGTTTCATAGTGTTTTAGTCAGTAAGTAAATAAAAATACCAAGTTGAGTGATATTGATAACAACACTTAAGCCGTGCAGTATGTGGAACTGCTTATTCTTACCTTCGTCTTTTGCGGCATTGATTTTCCCTGTGAGAAAAAATAAGGTGAAGGCGAATAAAATCGCACATGCAATTAGGTACAGCCTGCTCGCAGCATCTTGTTCTGTAAATATAGCTATCAAAGTGACAAGCCCAAGGCTGGCATAGTATTTTGGAAAAAAGTTCCTTACGTACTTGCTAGACCACTCTACAGGAAGGACTCTGAATACGGTGGGCGCTACTATAACGGTGAAGAACAACATGATTCCCACCATGCCAGAAATCAGATAATTTGTAATCATGTTTGCCTTTTCATTTGGATGATCCATACACTCTGCGAAGGGAATGGGCAGCTACGCCATCCTTTAGCGCCTCTCTCACTGGGATGGCCATGAGTCGAATGGCAGAACTCATTGCCAATCTCTCTAGCCTTCTTGGTTGGGGTCGGTTAATGATGGGGTATACCCAATCTGGTAGATTCAGAAATCCTGCGCGACTGATTATCTTTACAAAAGGCTTGGCGCTGAGATTGCTTGGAAAGTTGTCTAGCATTGCAACAATACTTTTGGCCCTGTCACCGTAGTGAAGTTTGGGGATGTACTGCTTGATCGCATGCTCAGTGCCGGCATAGCTGTCTGGAAGATTAATAGCCCCCAACTTTTCGCCCAGCATTTTCATTTCCAAGAAATACTGATCTTTTTCTTGTGCGCGGAGAGACTCACTTTGATAAGACTCATAAGAGCGCATAAAGCTTCGGGTTTCTGTTAGGTGAACCCACGCGAGTAGCTTGGGATCATCAGCTCTATAGGGCTCGTTAAATTCATCAAACCCAGTGACCTTCCGGTGGATCTGATTGACGCGATGAATAGCGTTGTTGGCCATTTCATGAGAGCCATAAGTAGTTGCAGCAATGAAGAACGCTGTTCTGCCTAATCTACCTTTGAGATCCTCTCTGAAGCTTGAGTGATCCCATACGCCAGCAAGTGCCTTTGGGTGAAGAGCCTGCATTACCAATGAACTAATGCCACCGATCATCATCGAAATAAAATCAGCATGCACTTTCCAGGCTATAGATTCTGGACCGAATAAGCCTCTATCACCAGCGGGCTCGAGAAATGCGACTGGCGGACCACCGCCGCCCACCATTTCTCGAATTGACCGACGAATGAGCTCATCAATCATATTTTTTAATGAATGAGAGTGCTGCGAAGATCATTGTCCTCAATAATTTCTGAAATTAAATCGAGTCGGATTCTGGGATTGCTCTGAGCGAGTAAGTGATTCTTCTGGGCTGGGGGAAGCGGCAGGAGTTCGGCCAATCGATTAGAGACCCATCCGCAATCATCTAGATTTTCTGGGATTTTGAATGACCCATCCCCAAGCAAATCTTCACTTTTGATGACAGCAATAATCTCATGAAGAAGAGCAGCCACTTTTTCGTGCTCCTTTGGCAATGGTATTTCAGGGTCAGCATCAATCAGCTCAACTTCGCCCATCCATAAGCCATCGGATTCTTGCTTAATGTGCAAGATATGAAAGCGCTGAGTTCCATAGGACTTAGTCATGTAAAGAGCGGGCTGAATCGGATCAAATTCCTCCAGTTTTGCTAAGGTCCCAATGTTTGAAAAATTGGCGAGAGCACTTGCATCTGAATCAATCGGTTTATTGTCGAGAATGCTCACAACCCCGAAAGGCGAGTTTTCACGTAAGCAACGCTTCATCATGTCCAGGTAACGAGCTTCAAAAATTTTGAGAGCAATTACACCGCCTGGAAATAGGGTGGTTCCCAGTGGGAAAAGTGGTATCCAGCTAGTTGTCGAAGGAGTTTTTATCATGCATTGAATTTAAAGGATTTGCGTTTAGTTTGCTGAGCGCTCGAAATGGCACCCTGTTCAGCAGTAATCCCGGATTTCAGTCAAAATGAGGTCATTCACGGGAGAATAAAAATGATTCAAAAACTACGGGTTAAGCTCGCACGCTGGATTCTAGGCAAACATTGCCCTTGCTACCAAATGGGGTACCACTCCATGGTTGATTTTCAGCAGCGCAGTGCTGATCAGCTTGAAAAGGCTAAGCAAGCTCAGTCTGCCAATAGCTAGACTGTATGCGTAACTGAGATCCGCATTCCGCCATGAAAATCTGGAAGATGAGGCGAAATTGTGCATTGACCCCAGGTCAGTTGCTCAAGTTCTATATCGCCCTAGTTTGCCTCTCATTAACTGTCGCCACCGGGTTTTTATTGGCTGGCGTAAAAATTATCCTCATCTTCACTGCTATTGAGTTAACTGCAGTGACGATTGGTTTTTTAATCTACTGCCGTCATGCCTTGGATTTTGAAGAAATCGAAATTAGCGGCACCCGATTATTGGTGAGAAAGTTTATTGCCTATAAAGAGACTGTGATTGAATTTAATACGCACTGGGCAAGACTCTCTCAACCGGGAGAGCACGAAAAGATCTTTTTTATTGAGCAGACGGGGCAGAAGGTTGAGATTGGCCAGTTTCTCAGGCGTGAGCAATTTAAGAATCTCATTTCTGAATTAAGACCTTATTTGGGTTAACTTCAACCATAGGTGCACAAGGGTTAAATCTTGGCATCCTGCAGAAATAGCCATTTAACTTGATACTGGTTTTAATTCAACATTTCTTCTAAATTCGTCATGAATGTCAATACAGCAGTAAAAGCCGCGCTCAACACCTTAGTCGACATAGCAACCCATTCTGGGGGCATTCAACCAGTTACCGGCCTTGAGTTAGCGCAGCGCCAAAAATTATCCATTAGCCGAATTGAGCTTTTGCTCAGCGCATTGCGTGCTGCCGGAATTGTCAAGGGTATAAAGGGTCGAAACGGAGGCTACACGCTCTTGCAAGATTCTCGTATGGTCACCATTAAGGATGTTGTGCTGGCTATGAATTACATTAAAAAACGCAAGGTTGAGGCTTGTGATATTGCAAGTGAGCTCTACCAGTCTTTAGAGACTTATATGCTTGGTTGTATGGCCAATATGAACCTCTCAGATGCCATTAAAGATTATGTGCCGCGATTTAGCGATGCCAAAACCGCACCAGAGCGTCAGACTTTTTCTTACCCAGAATTGAAGGTGAGTAAGCCATCTAAGGGTGAGGTTCAGAGGGTAGTTAAAGTGCCGTTTAAGAAGGTCGAAGATGTGCCCTTGGCCCCAAACTCCATTTTTAGTTTTGGTGATTACCTGCACAAAGCAGGATAACAATAAGGATCTTGATGATGCAGATAAATGGATGGAATTTCGCCCGCAAACTTTTTTTATCTCTCGTTCTTGCAATAACACCATGGGTAGCTTCAGTAGCCGCTGATACCACTCCAGCTAAATCTGATCCTGCTTGGCTAACGGATGTCCGCACTAGTATTAAATCTAACAATTACGAGCAAGCCTTAAAGCAATTGCAGTCGGCAAACGAAGTCAACTCTGCAGACTGGAATAACCTCATGGGGTACAGTCTTCGTAAAAAGCAGCCACCTGATTTGGTGGCATCTGAAAAGTATTACCAGGCAGCACTCAAGATCGACCCAAGTCATAGGGCTGCTCTGGAGTATTACGGTGAGTTAATGTTGATGAAGAAGGACTTGTCTGGGGCTGAAGCAATGCTAGCCAGACTTGATAAGGCCTGTCTGTTTGGTTGCGAAGAGTACAGTGACCTTAAGGCGAGTATTGCGAAGTATCAGGGAAAAAAATAACTCTTTACCGCTAATGTCATCAGGTGAGCGTGAATATCCCCCGTTAGCATTTGTTGATATTGAGACAACGGGCTCTCATTTTGAGCGCGATCGTATTACTGAGGTGGGCATCAAATCTCTGATTCATGACCAAGTTGAGACTTGGGAAAGCCTTATCAATCCTCAAACATTTATTCCGCAAAATATACAAGCCTTGACTGGCATTCGTCCTGACATGGTGAGCAAGCAGTCGCCCTTTGAAGGTTTGGCTACAGAGATTGCCCGAGAGCTACAGGGTAAGATTTTTGTAGCCCATAACGCCCGATTCGACTATGGATTTTTAAAGGCGTCCTTTAAGCGCGTGGGCATCGACTTTAAGCCTAAAGTACTTTGCACCGTGAAACTTTCTAGATTGCTATTCCCAGAGCAGGCTAGACACAATCTTGACACCATCATCAGCGTTCATGGCCTCAAGATTAGCTCGCGGCATCGTGCCCTAGGTGACGCCGATTTACTGCTCCAGTTCTGGCGAGTATGTGAAGCTAAGCTTGGGCGTGAGGCTCTGCTCAAAGCAGTAAATCAGCTCATTGGAAATGCCAGCTTGCCGCCCAATATTGATAAAGCTCTAGTGGACTCCATTCCGGAGGGGCCGGGCTGCTATATTTTTTATGGCGAGAATCGGATCCCACTCTATATCGGCAAAAGTATTTCATTGCGCAGTAGGGTGATGGGGCATTTTCAAGGAGCGCTCACCCAACGCAAGGAAATGAGGCTCTCCTTACAAGTAAGAGACATCGATTGGATTGAAACCAGTGGGGAGTTAGGCGCACTCATTTTGGAATCGCAGCTCATTAAAGAGCGCATGCCCAGCATGAACATTAAATTACGCCGCTCTAAGGATCTTTGTGCTTGGAGACTGGAGCTCGATGAGAGTGGTGTGCTAAGACCGCAACTCGTTGGACATCGTGAATTGGATCCTGGAATTCAAGAAAACTTGTTTGGCTTGTTCTACAGTAAGAGAGAGGCCAACGCTTACCTAAAAGCAATAGCCAAAAAATACCGTCTTTGTGAGGCGCTTTTGGGTTTGGAGAAGCGTATTGAAGGTAAGGCTTGCTTTGCTTATCAAGTAAAGCAATGTGGTGGCGCTTGCATCGGTCAGTCCCCCATCGAATTGCACAATCTTCAGCTAAAGACTGCATTGGAGTTATTTCAGGTTCAGGTTTGGCCGTATCTAGGCCCCGTTGCAATAAAAGAGGCGGGGCATATGCACGTAGTCGACCGCTGGCGTTATCTGGGAACAGCAATCAACGAGGAAGAGCTTTACGAATTGGCCGACTCAGGAGAATCTGAATTTGATCTGGATATTTACAAGATCTTAAAAAAAGCACTAGCAGGAAGCTTTAAGAACCAGGTAATTCCTCTAATGCTTAGGGATCCCGCTTAAACCGGATCCATCTTTTGGGCTTTGAAAAAACCTAGCTTTTCCGCCCTTGGTAATTTCTTTAACTTTGCCTCTGCCTTAGAGGCTTCAGATCGATCAGGGTGCTCTTGGGTGGCCAAAATGACGACTGGTCTGCGAGCCCTCGTATAGCGAGCACCTTCCCCTGAATTATGAGCTGCCAAGCGATGTTCTAGGCGGTTGGTAATGCCAGCGTAATAGCTGCCATCAGAACACTCCAGGAGGTAAACAAGCCAGGTCAAAATAGGGATAAATTCGCTTAAAAAGTGGTCTAACAGACTTGAAATTAATAAGAATGCCCCTATATTCTATAGGTATAAATGTATAAAAATAGATAGAGTTGATAGGACTTACAAATGAGAATAGATAAATTAACTACGAAGTTTCAAGAAGCCCTCAGCGAGGCGCAAAGCCTTGCTTTGGCAAAAGACAATCAGTATATAGAGCCAGCCCACTTGCTCTTGGCTATGTTGCGTGATTCCGATGGTGGTGCCAAGAGTTTGCTAACTCGCGCTGGCGTGAATGTTCCAGGTCTTGAGAAGGCAACCGAAAAGCTCATTAGCAACCTCCCAGAAGTGCAGGGCACTAGTGGTGAGGTTCAGGTAGGCCGTGATTTAAGCAACTGGCTCAACTTATGTGAAAAAGAAGCCAATAAGCGCAATGATCAATTCATTGCTGGTGAGCTCTTCTTGCTGGTCGTGGCTGATGACAAAGGTGAGCTAGGTAAGATTGCTCGTGAGAATGGTTTAAATCGTAAATCGTTAGAGGCGGCTATTGATTTAGTCCGCGGAGGAGAATCAGTGAATAGTGCAGATGCTGAAGGTCAACGTGAAGCCTTAAAGAAATACACTGTCGATTTAACTGAGCGTGCCCGCATGGGTAAGCTGGATCCTGTCATTGGTCGCGATGATGAAATTCGTCGCACCATTCAGATTTTGCAACGTCGCGGTAAAAATAACCCGGTGTTAATTGGTGAGCCTGGCGTGGGTAAAACTGCCATCGTGGAGGGCCTTGCCCAACGAATCATCAATGGTGAAGTGCCGGAAACTCTCAAAAACAAGCGTGTCCTTGTTTTGGATATGGCTTTGCTATTAGCTGGTGCTAAGTACCGCGGTGAATTCGAAGAACGTCTAAAGGCTGTTTTGAGTGATGTGGCTAAAGACGAAGGTCAGACCATCATTTTTATTGACGAGATTCATACGATGGTTGGTGCAGGCAAAGGAGAGGGTGCAATGGATGCCGGCAATATGCTCAAGCCTGCCTTAGCGCGCGGTGAATTGCATTGCATTGGTGCGACGACTTTAGATGAGTACCGTAAGTACATCGAAAAGGATCCAGCGCTTGAGCGTCGCTTCCAAAAAGTCATGGTAGAGGAGCCTAGCGTTGAAGCTACTGTTGCCATCTTGCGCGGCCTCAAAGAACGCTATGAATTGCATCATGGTATTGAAATTACAGACCCGGCAATTGTCGCGGCAGCAGAGTTATCTCATCGCTACATTACAGATCGTTTCTTGCCAGATAAGGCTATCGACCTCATTGATGAGGCTGGCTCACGTATTCGGATGGAGATCGACTCTAAGCCTGAGGTGATGGATAGATTAGAACGTCGCTTGATTCAGTTGAAGATTGAGCGCGAAGCCGTTAAGAAGGAAAAGGACGATGCTTCGAAAAAACGCCTAGGCCTCATTGAAGATGAAATTAAGCGTCTTGGCGCTGAGTATGCTGATTTAGAGGAGGTCTGGAAAGCAGAAAAGGGTGCTGTATTAGGTGCAGCTCACCTGAAGGAAGAGATTGAAAAAGTAAGGATAGATATTGCAAAGCTACAGCGTGACGGTAAGTTAGAACAAGTCGCTGAATTGCAATATGGCAAGTTGCCTGAGCTTGAGGCTAAGCTCAAATCCGCTGCTGCTGCTGAAGCAAAAGGTGATAAAGATGGCGTCGCTAAGAACAAGCTCTTGCGCACACAAGTAGGTGCAGAAGAGATTGCCGAAGTAGTATCTCGTGCGACTGGCATTCCGGTGTCGAAGATGATGCAAGGTGAGCGCGACAAGTTGTTGAAGATGGAAGAGCTGTTACATAAGCGCGTGGTAGGTCAGGAAGAGGCTATTCGTGCGGTATCGGATGCTATTCGTCGTTCCCGTGCTGGTCTTGCTGAAGAGAATCGTCCTTATGGCTCATTCTTATTCTTGGGCCCTACCGGTGTTGGTAAGACCGAGCTATGCAAAGCCTTGGCCGGCTTCTTATTCGACAGCGAAGATCACCTCATCCGTATTGACATGAGTGAGTTTATGGAGAAGCACAGCGTGGCACGTTTAATCGGTGCGCCTCCAGGCTATGTAGGTTACGAAGAGGGCGGTTATTTGACCGAGCAAGTTCGTCGCCATCCATACAGCGTGATCTTGTTTGATGAGATTGAGAAAGCACATCCAGACGTCTTTAACGTACTCTTGCAAGTATTAGACGATGGCCGCTTGACCGATGGTCAAGGCCGTACTGTGGATTTCAAAAACACAGTGATTGTGATGACTAGTAATATTGGTTCGCATCTCATCCAGTCCATGACTGATAAGAAACAGTCCGAGATCAAAGATGCGGTATTTGAAGAGCTGAAGAATCATTTTCGCCCTGAGTTCTTAAATCGTATTGATGAGATCGTGGTGTTCCATGGTTTAGATAAAGGCAATATCGCTAATATTGCAAAGATCTTGCTCAAGAACTTGTCAGATCGTTTGGCCAAAGTGGATATGCAGTTGGAAGTCAGCGATGCTGCTCTGAGCAAGATCGCAGAAGTTGGTTTTGATCCGGTATTTGGGGCTAGACCACTAAAGCGTGCTATTCAGCAATATATCGAGAACCCGGTTTCCAAGATGATCTTGGAAGGCAAGTTTGGCCCTTCGGACACGGTTCCTGTAGGCGTCGATCAGAATGGTGACTTTAGTTTTAGCAAGTAAGGCAAAGTAACATCAGCAGGAATTTTCCTGTCCAAGTAAACTCGGTACATGACTGACGCCCTAAAAATGAGGCGCGCCAGTGATGTCCGGGTTGTTGGTCTCATTAGCCTGGCTCACGGCAGTTCCCATTTCTTTCACTTAATCCTGCCGCCCATGTTCCCATGGTTGAAAGCGGAGTTCGGCTTTAACTATGCTGAGCTAGGTCTGCTCATGACCATTTTCTTTGTAGTCTCCTGCATTGTTCAAGCAGCTTCTGGTTTTTTAGTGGATCGCATTGGGGCTCGCCCCGTATTGTTTGCTGGTGTGGTTTTACTGGCATTGGCAGCGCTCACTTACTCGCAAAGTAATGGTTATGCCATGTTGGTTTTGGGTGCAGTGATTGCGGGTTGTGGGAATGGTGTCTTTCATCCAGTTGACTACACCTTAATCAATCATAAAATTTCACCACCAAATTTGCCTTACGCTTATTCCATTCATGGAGTAACGGGCTATATTGGTTGGGCCGCAGCTCCAGCCTTTATGGTGGCGGTAGCAAGTATTGCTGATTGGCGGATTGCTTTTCTCTCTGCGGCAGTGCTTGAGGCCCTGATCCTGCTTACTCTTTGGGTTGGTAGGGCACGCTTAATTGATGATGTTCATGCTAGGCGCGAGGAATCACAGACTAGTCATGCTCAAAGCAATCCTGGTGGTGCGCCCATGAGCACCTTTGGATTTTTGAAGTTACCAGTTGTATGGCTTTGCTGGATTTTCTTTTTCTTTAGCATGGCGGCAACTACAGGCCTACAGTCATTTGCCCCAACTGCGCTTTTTAAGATCTACGACATAGCAGTAAGCTCGGGAAATTACTATCTCACTCTGATGTCTATGGGTGGCGCAGGCGGCATGTTGTTAGGTGGTTATTTAGCAACTAAATTAAAAGTGCCTGAACGCATCATTACGATTTGCTTTACTGTGAATATTGTCATGGGGCTTTTATTAGCAACGGGCTTGATTCCAATCGAGCTGATTGTGATTGCATTTATTGTGATCGGTCTTGGTTTAGGTATTGCTGCACCATCTCGCGATCTCATGATTCGATCGGCGACGCCCTCTGGTTCATCGGGCAGGGTATACGGCATCGTGTATTCAGGGATTGATCTCGGAGCGGCGATGAGTCCATTAATCTTCGGAATTTTCTTGGATATCGGTTTGCCTAAGCTTTTATTTGTAGGTGTGGCGCTTCTACAGCTCATGATAATTTTGACTGGATTTAAGGTCGCCTCTATCGGCAAGCCTAGTACTGCTTAAAAGGTCTC
>NZ_NCFJ01000144.1:0-5335 GCF_002281105.1 Polynucleobacter sp. 35-46-11 | reverse complement strand
GCCAAAGGCTCCGGCAGCGGCACTTTTAATCAAGTCTCTGCGCCCCTCAAAAACTGCCTTAGGGGTGATTTCACTGGCAAGTAACTTCGGCAGATGGGTGCGCATAAATACCTTTTGGGCTACATTGTAAAAAAATTGAACTTAGAGATATTCTCCTACGGTTGGCAATTTATTGCTCAGCCCCTTATTGGGTAATAGGGTTACATCCAATACCTGATTAGCTCATACGGAGTTCAAATAAGGGTTTATTTACCCTGAAAGGGCAATATGGCCTGGATCCTAGTGGCATGTGCCATTTTCCTGTTGGGCGTCTATCAAAGTCGCCAAGGGGTTCTTCTTCAACCCCGTCTTCGCAACCTCTTTTTGGTCTGCATTCTTCTGCTAGCTGTAGCCTGGAATATTCGCGCCCACCTACCCAATAGCAACCTCGATAACTTAATCGATCTTTCCTTCCACTTTTTTGGAGCCTCATTACTAGTCGCTTTATTTGGTTTCTGGAGTGCGATCACACTCCTCTTTATCGTGGCCCTAGTTGGGGTCTTAAGCATCAGCGGTGATTTGGTAGAGGCTACTCAACACTATGTCATGGTGAGCGTCATTCCTGCAATCTTTGCTTACTGTGTCATCAAGGCGGTTGATCGACTGCTACCTAAACATTTATTTATTCTGATTTTGGGGCATGGTTATTTGGCAGCTTTTCTAAGCACCTTTGCAACCGGCGTGTTGATATACGGTTTACAACAAGCATTTAATATCACCTCATTGGCTAGCAATGATCCGGTAGGCTGGTTTTTAGGCTTACTCATCCTGTCCTTTATGGAGGGCTCGCTCTCCGGTATGTTGCTGGCTATGTTGTTAATTTATAGGCCGCAATGGGTGAGCACCTATCAAGAAGATCAGTATCTGAATGCCTAAGCTAATTAGTACGGCACTAGGCGTAAGGATCAAAAGAAGATCTGAGGGCAAGAAAAAAGGCAAACCCACTGGTTTGCCTTTTTCATTTTGCGAACTTCACCTAGTGAAGTAAAACAAGCTTATGCTACTGCTGCTTTGCTCAAGATATCGTTCAATGTTGCGCTTGGGCACATCACCGATTTGAACTTAGCTTGATCAGGCATGAAGTAGCCGCCAATATCTGCTGGCTTACCTTGCACAGCCTTGAACTCAGCAACAATTTTTTGCTCGTTCTCAGCCAAGGCTTTTGCAATCGGGGCAAAGTGGGCTTGCAATTCTTTATCTTCGGTTTGCGCAGCTAAGGCTTGAGCCCAGTACATTGCCAAGTAGAACTGGCTACCGCGGTTATCCAATTCACCAGTGCGTGGAGATGGCGACTTATTGTTATCCAACAATGTGCCAGTTGCCTCATCTAAAGTACGGGCCAAGATCTTCACTTTTGGATTATTGGTTTTATCACCGATATCTTCCAATGAAACAGCCAAGGCCAAGAACTCACCCAAAGAATCCCAACGCAAATGATTCTCTTCAACCAATTGTTGAACGTGCTTAGGAGCAGAACCACCTGCACCAGTTTCAAAGAGGCCGCCACCTGCCATCAAAGGCACGATAGACAACATCTTGGCGCTAGTGCCAAGCTCCATAATTGGGAACAAATCAGTGAGGTAGTCACGCAAAATATTGCCTGTCACTGAAATCGTATCTTTACCGCGAATGATGCGCTCCAATGTATAGCGCATTGCGCGAGTCTGAGACATGATCTGAATATCCACACCAGTTAAGTCGTAATCTTTGAGATAGGCTTGAACCTTCTTGATCAACTCAGCTTCATGTGGACGGTACTCGTCTAACCAAAATACTGCTGGAGTATTTGATAAACGCGCACGGTTTACCGCCAACTTAACCCAGTCACGAATCGGTGCATCTTTCACCTGACACATACGCCAGATATCGCCCTCTTCCACATTCTGCTCAAGCAATACTGTGCCGTCATCCGCGACAATGCGGGCAACACCAGCTTCAGCAATCTCAAAGGTCTTGTCGTGTGAGCCGTACTCCTCTGCCTGCTGAGCCATCAAGCCCACGTTTGGCACTGTGCCCATGGTTTTTGGATCAAAGTTACCGTGAGTCTTACAGAAGTTAATCATCTCTTGGTAGATACGGGCAAAAGTACTTTCTGGAATTACTGCCTTCGTGTCATGCAAGCGACCATCCGCGCCCCACATCTTGCCACCAACACGAATCATCGCTGGCATCGATGCGTCCACGATCA
Organism: Polynucleobacter sp. 35-46-11; assembly: GCF_002281105.1. NCBI lineage: Bacteria > Pseudomonadati > Pseudomonadota > Betaproteobacteria > Burkholderiales > Burkholderiaceae > Polynucleobacter > Polynucleobacter sp. 35-46-11. The sequence continues at coordinate 3,108 of NZ_NCFJ01000144.1, read as the reverse complement.
CATCGCTTGGTGAATGCAAGTTAGTAATACCTTTGGCAGAGTCCACCATCGCCAATGCTGGGCGGTGCTCATGGCAAGCGTGCAAGTCTTGAATGATTTCTTCGCGCTTAGATTCTGGCAAAGTTTTAATCTTGTCATACAAGCTGCTCATACCATTGTTTGGATTAACGCCTAACTCTTCAAACAACTTGCCGTGCTTTGCAAATGCATCTTTGTAGAAAATCTTTACAGCATGGCCAAACACGATTGGGTGCGATACCTTCATCATGGTTGCCTTCACGTGCAAGGACAACATCATGCCAGTCTTGTAAGCATCTTCGATTTCTTTTTCGTAGAACTCGCAGAGCGCTTTCTTACTCATATACATGCTGTCAATAATTTCACCAGCAAGTAAAGAGACTTTTGGCTTGAGAACGATGGTCTTGCCACTATTTGTGACCAAATCCATCTTCACATCACATGCCTTAGTCATAGTCATTGACTTCTCACCTGCGTAGAAATCACCACCATGCATGTGAGATACGTGCGTACGGGAAGCCTGGCTCCACTCACCCATAGAGTGTGGGTTCTTGCGGGCATAACGTTTGACCGCATTTGGTGCGCGGCGATCAGAGTTACCTTCACGCAATACTGGGTTTACTGCACTACCCAAACACTTAGAGTAACGAGTACGAATTGCTTTTTCAGCGTCATCCTTAGGATCTTCTGGGAAATCGGGGATCTTGTAACCCTTAGATTGCAATTCTTTAATGGCGGCGAGCAACTGAGGCACTGAAGCACTGATATTCGGCAGCTTGATGATGTTGGTATCGGGCAATAAAGTCATACGACCCAGCTCAGCTAAGTTATCAGGCACTTTCTGCTCAGCAGTTAAGCAGTCAGAGAACTCTGCCAAGATACGTGCCGCAACAGAAATGTCGCTTTCTACAACCTGCACCCCAGCTGGCGCTGTAAAAGTACGAATGATTGGTAAAAATGCACAGGTCGCCAATAATGGCGCTTCGTCTGTCAGCGTGTAAATGATCTTTGATTTCTCTGAAGCCATTGATGTTTCCTCGATATGGATAAATATTAGGGCTCGGCCTTATACCGAACCACTCTCGCATTCCACGCGCAACACTTCAGGCGCTTTTGGCTATCTTGGGTGATATTTCACGCACTGGACCGAGACGTCTATTTTAAATCATCGAACCCGGCTATTTAAGGGGATTTAGACCCCAAACTGGCCGAAGCGGGTCAATTTCAGGGAATCCACCGAGCCAACCCAATACTCGCTTAGATCGTAAACTGTGGCGCATGACCAATAAGTACGCCCTGCTCAACAAAAACCTCGTACTGCTGATTCTCTGCCAGGGCTTGTTTTTGACCAATAATGTGACTTTTATTGCCATTAATGGCCTGGTTGGACTCAGTCTGAGCCCCGTCGCTTGGATGGCTACCCTACCTGTCATGGGCTATGTTGTTGGTGGGGCCTTCTCTACCTCGATCGTCGCCAAAACTCAAAATTACTTTGGTCGGAAGATTTCTTTTCAGCTGGGCCTATTGGTAGCAGTCATATCAGCCCTTCTTTGCGCCTATGCCGCCATTTCTAAGAATTTCTGGCTCTTGGTGCTGGGCACCTTTATTGCAGGCTATTACAGCGCTAATGGGCAACTCTATCGGTTTGCTGCTGCTGAGCTGACCGATGTCAGCCAAAGAGATAAAGCGGTCTCTTGGGTGCTAGCTGGCGGAATCCTGGGCGCTGTCATTGGGCCTAATCTTGCGTCATGGACCAAGGATTTCTTTGATACTGCGTTTTTAGGTGCATATCTCTCCCTTTCGATAGCTGGCTTGATTGGCATCATCGTGATGCAGTTCATCCACTTTCCAGAAGAATTCAAGACGCGGCATTCACTGTCCGATGGCAGAGATCTGAAGACTATTCTGATGCAACCAGTTTTTATGGTTGCGGTGATTGGTGCTTCCTTAGGTTATGGCGTCATGAACCTCCTGATGGCAGCTACTCCGCTCGCCATGCAAATTTGCGGTCTACCCTTTTCTGATACTGCTCTGGTTTTAGAGTGGCACGTGATCGGGATGTTTGCCCCCGGATTTTTTACTGGCTCACTCATTCAGCGCTTTGGCACCCTCAAAATCATGGGCGTTGGGGTCATCCTCAATCTCTTGTGCATAGCAATCGCACTATCTGGTACCGACTTACATCAATTCTTAATTGCGTTATTTTTATTGGGGGTTGGTTGGAACTTTTTATTTACGGGTTCGACCTCATTGGCGATGACGGCTTACCGCCCAGAAGAGCGTGACAAAGCTCAGGCGGCAATTAACTTCTTTGTATTTGGCACCATGGCCTTTACTTCTTTCGGCTCTGGCGCACTCATTACCTCGCAGGGCTGGAATATTTTGAACTGGGGCTCACTACTTCCAGTTGCCATCACAGCAGGTGCTTTGATTTGGCTTAGCGCCAATCGCAAGAAACTAGGAAGCTTTAGCTAAGGGCAAATTGAAGAGCAGGTTTTGCGGTTTCAGTTTGAGTAGCTTTTCATCATTCATAGCAATCGCCATATAGACTGGTTTTCCAGCCTGCGATTGGGTCACAGCAGCCTCATCGATAAAGTCGAGGCGGAATAAACAGATCACCCTCTCAAGCTCATCCGCATCTACGGGCTCTTTTTTATACAGCTTATTGAGGATATCGGATGCAGCAGCATCTAGACCAACATGCCAAGACCACTTTGGGTCAGTGATTTGCTGCATTGGGGTAATACGTACCTGAGCACCTAAAAAATGTTGTATCCATTTTTCAAGCACGCGACAAAAGTGATTAATAGGTGGCTGCCCAAAATTCAGCTGAACCGCAAAATCATGGTCCTCGGATTTCTCCCAATAGAGATCAGCATTTTCTTCATGCAGAACATCTAAGTCGATCGAGCGCATAGACATCGACTTACTCTTCAGGAGATCTAGAATATTGCCAGTCTCCCCTGCCTGTGCATTGCGAGTAACCACCTCATCGTCTGCACCCATTACAACACCATCTTCTAGCACAGTGATCTTCTGAGTCCGAAAGAAAATCTCGCCCATGCGAGCATCTAAAGGATGGCAATCTTC
>NZ_NCFJ01000143.1:0-6125 GCF_002281105.1 Polynucleobacter sp. 35-46-11 | reverse complement strand
TAACTTCCCATTTAAATCCAAACTATATGATGCTCAAGGCCCGTTCATTGCTGCAGTGCAAAATATTAAATTATTTTCTTATGAAAATTATGAGTATTTGAAATGAATTTAACCTACGAAAAGATGGTTCAATTAGCAGCAAATGGTTTAAAGGCTGCAGGCATCGGTGAAAAGGCGGCTTTTGAAACGGCTCAATTTTTAGCGCTCGCTGAATTGGATGGTCTAGCCTCACATGGATTGGCTCGAGTTTCACAATACGCAGGTCATGCAAAAAATAGACGGGTTGAGTTGGCTCCCAAAATAAAGGTTCGCCCCTACAAGTCCTCTGCAGCGTTGGTTGATGCCTGCGATGGCTTAGCTTTTCCAGCCCTGCGGTTTGCAACAGATTTGTCGGTTAACCTTGCCTCAAAGAGCGGTCTAGGTCTTGTGGCGGTTGCAAACAGCCATCACTTTGGTGTAGCTGGTCATTTTGCTGAAGCTGCCGCACGTGCTGGCTATATTTCTTTAGTGTTTGGTAATACTCCAGCTGCTATGCCAATGGTTGGTGGCCACAAGGCAATGTTGGGCACGAATCCTCTGGCCGCCGCATTTCCTATAGCCAATCATAATCCTTTAGTAATTGACATGTCCTTATCCGCGGTTGCGCGCGGCAAATTATTGGTTGCTGCAAAAAACGGAGAATCTATTCCTGAGGGCTGGGCATTAACAGCGGACGGAAGGCCAACAACAGATCCGCAAGAGGGATTAAAGGGCTTAATGGTTCCATTAGGCGGAGATAAAGGCGCATTGCTGGCATTGATTATTGAATTGTTGGTGGTGGGTTTATCTGGAAGTAGGTTCTCATACGAAGCTGACTCTTTTTTTGATGCCAAAGGGAATCGTCCACGTATTGGCCAGCTGCTAATCACCATCGATCCAGGCTTAGCTGGCGGTCAAATTTTTTCAAATAGGATGCAAGACTTTTTAAAAGCGTTAGCAGCCGATACCGGTACCCGTTTGCCGGGACAGCGGCGCTTTAAACAAAGGGCCACAGGATTTAAAGAGGGTGTAAATGTTTCTGATGTAGTTGTAGAGGAAATTCAGGCTGGCATCCGTCAGTCATGGAGTGGATAGTGTTTAAACAGAATTATTAAGGAGAAAGAAATGATTCATTTTGTCGTGCATGAACCAGGGGACGTTGTTGGCGTTGTTGTGGTGGAAGGCGTTAAAGCCGGTACCGATTTGATAGGCTGGGTAATGGATGGTGATAGCACTGTCAATATCAAGTCTGAAAGCGATATTCCAATTGGCCACAAGATTGCTCTACAAGATATGAAGACTGGGGACACCATTGTTAAGTATGGCGTTGATATTGGTAAGGTTGTTGCTCCGATTAAAAAGGGTGAGCATACCCATGTGCAAAATGTCAAAACTAAGCGTTGGTAACCGATAAGATTGTTTATTACGATATTAAGAGAGATAGAAAATGATTAATTTAAAAGAAGCAACTTTTATGGGCTACCGCCGTGAAAATGGTCGCATGGGTATTCGAAACCATGTCGTCATTTTGCCCTTGGACGATTTATCAAATGCATCATGTGAAGCCGTTGCCAATAATATTAAAGGCACGATTGCCATTCCCCATCCCTATGGACGCCTCCAGTTTGGCGCAGACTTAGAACTTCACTTTAGAACCTTGATTGGTGCCGGTTGCAATCCAAACGTAGCTGGAGTGGTAGTGATTGGTATTGAGCCACAGTGGACAAAAATTGTGGTTGATGGAATTAAGGCGTCTGGCAAACCGGTAGAAGGTTTCTGGATTGAAGGTAATGGCGATACAGCAACTATTGCCAGTGCCAGTAAGGCCGCTTACTCTATGATGAAGCACGCCTCTAAACAGCAACGTGTTTCTGCTCCACTATCCGAGTTATGGGTTTCTACCAAGTGTGGTGAGTCTGATACTACTTCTGGTTGCGCATCAAATCCAACGGTTGGTAATGTATTTGATAAGCTGTATGAAATCGGCTCTACATTGGTCTTTGGCGAAACTACTGAGTTAACTGGTGGCGAGCATTTGGTTGAAGCGCGTTGTCGTACTCCAGAGGTGAAGAAAAAATTCCGTGAAATGTTTGATCGCTACCAAGATGTAATCGATAAAAACAAAACCAGTGATTTATCTGATTCTCAACCCACCAAAGGGAATATTGCTGGCGGCCTAACCACGATTGAAGAAAAGGCTCTCGGTAATATCCAGAAGATTGGCAAGAAATGCGTTGTGGATGGTGTGTTAGACAAGGCTGAGACCCCGATTATTCCTGGTTTGCACTTTATGGACTCATCTTCAGCTGCTGCTGAAATGGTTACGCTTTGTGCAGCCGCTGGTTTTGCAGCCCATCTCTTCCCAACTGGACAGGGTAATGTGATTGGCAATCCAATTCTTCCGGTGATTAAGTTATGTGCAAATCCAAAAACAGTGCGGACAATGTCTGAGCATATCGACGTAGATGTTTCTGGTATTTTGCGCCGTGAAGAGAACCTGGATACAGCAGGTGAGAAGCTTCTCGATGCTCTTCTGAGAACTGCAAATGGGGAATTAACGGCGGCTGAGATTTTGGGCCATCGTGAGTTTGTAATGACCCGTCTGTACGAGTCTGCTTAAGTCTTAAAAGATGAAGTCCCTGACCGCTTATCAAGAAGTTAAGCAAAAGATCACAGAAGATCTGGTCAGGGGCCGTTATCTTATGGGGCGGGCTTTACCTGCTGAAAAGGATTTAGCTAAAGAACTAGATGTATCCATAGGAACTTTGCGCAAAGCGGTAGATGAGTTGGTCGCAGAGGGAATTGTTGTTCGCCGTCAAGGTAGAGGAACCTATGTAGCTGAACATGATGCAAAACGCCTACTGTATTATTTTTTCCATGTAGTGCGTTGGGATGCTGATAAAAAAACATATCCTCGTGTTGAAACAGCCTCTTTTAAAGCATCACAAGCAAGTGAGGAAGAGTCTCTTAAGTTAAGCGTTAAAGAGGGGGCCCCCGTTTGGCGAATCGTTACCCGCCTCTATTTAGAGGATGAATGCGTGATAATTGATCACATTACTTTAGATAAGAAGCGTTTTAAGAATCTTACCCGTTCTGATTTTGACAGGCGAGAAGGCAGTATTTATCAGCTTTATCAAGTCCGGTACGGTCAGTCGGTAGTTAAAACAAATGAGAGATTACGTGCAGGTTTGGCTGGAAAGCAAATGTCGGCTTGGCTAAAGTTAAAGCCAGAGTCTCCCGTGCTTCATATACGTAGAGTAGCTTTAGATATTCAAGATGAGCCGATTGAATGGCGTATTTCTACGCTTAATACTTCTCATCATGAATACTTCAATGAGTTAATTGCTTAGTCTTTATGTTCTTTAATTCTTTAGCCCAATTGACCAGGTTTTCACTGAGATTCTGTATTTCATGATCCCAGCTTAAGAGGTTTGGAAAGTATGGTCTTAATTCTTCTCCAATTCCGCAGCCCCATAACTGAAGATTAGGCTGTTGCTCACACCAAGCGATGGCTTGTAAAAGATGATTCTTCAAAAATTCTTCCCCATTTGCCTCAATAGTGGCCCGATCCATTGGACAGCCATCAGAAAATAGAATCAGCGTCTTGTGGACATATTGGTTATCACTACTATTTTGTAAGCGTTCAGTCGCCCAAATGAGAGCCTCGCCATCAACACTCTCTGCATAAATTTCAGGACGCAATAAAGCGGCTATGCCAGCTCTGGATCTTCTCCAGCTGGTGTCAAAGTCTTTAAAAATCCAATGAGCTCGTTCATTGAGGCGACCAGGGTTTGGGGGTTGCCCATTTTTACACCACTCTTTAAAGGGCCTTCCGCCTTGCCATGCACTGGTACTGTACCCAAGCACTTCCGTTTTGATACCAGCCTGATCCAATATTCTCACCAAAGAATCTACGCAGCTTGCAATTTTGACGCGTTGCTCTTTCATGGACCCAGAGCAGTCGATCAGAAGCGTTATTCTGGTGTTGATTTTGCTGCTTGTTGCAAGTTGCTTGTATAGAGGTGATTGGAGCGGGGAGGTCGCGGCACGCGTAAGATAACGACGATCTAGCAATCCCTCTGCTTCAGTGGTTTGCCAGCGTCTTGGTAGTTGGCTGGAAAAGATTTGCTGATAGATTCTAATAAGCTTGGCCCAAGGAATATTTTGCTTCGCAATTTCATGATTTAACTCATCTTGATAGATCGCTAATTGAGCCGACCGAATTTTTTTCTTAGCCTCGTCTTCAGTGTCATAGCTAGAGTTATAGATATGATATTTTTCTAGTGATTTTTTCAGTAGATAATGCTGCTCATTTGAGTGATTTGCTGGACTCTTTAAATCGACTGCAATTTTCTCAGCATGGGGAGGCACCCATTTAATTTTGAGATGAGTAGCACTTTGATTTTTACGTTTAGTGCGGATACTAGGATTATTGCGATATTCATCAGCAATCAATCCAGAAGCTAGCTTAATGATCTCGTAGGCTATCTGTGCATACGCTTCTTGATCATTGCGATTTACTTTGAGTTTGGCTAAAATCGGACCCATACTTTCAGCTATACCGGCTCTCGTAGCTTCTACGATATCTTGCATAAGCTGTGGCACCGGTTGACTGTTGAGTTTCATCCATACGGTAGAAAAGATGGTGACTAGTAGCAGGCCAATGCTTCCTTCAACACCATCACTAGCAATAAATTGCTGCATCCAAGCTATAAATTGAATCTGAGTATTTTGGCGGCATCCCTTAAGCTCCTCAGTACAGTTACTTTCAACGCGAATCTGTTCTAAAACCTCAAATATCAAAGATTCAATCATTCCTTCTGGGGCGAGTGAAGCATGTAAGCTTGCATCTGAATTGCGCATACGCAATCCAATGCCATCCAATATGCCCCGAGGGTAAGCCCATGATGCTTTTAGGTTCTCAAGATTGAGGTGTGGAGCGATTGACTCGAGCGGTACTGAATTGTGAAAGAGTTGCCAATCCCGAATCTGTACACTTTTTTCCCTAGACAATGATCTAATCATTGCCCCATATTGCTGCTGTTGCTCGAAGTCTTGATGGGTTTGGGTTTGCAAGATAAGCTTGATTACGCCAGTTTTATTTATTGCTTATTTCAAGCTCGCTGGCAAAGCAGCGTTGGTAGTATTCAGCCACTAAGGTTTTTTCCTCTGATTCACATTTATTTAAAAATGCAAGAGTGAACGCAATCTGCAAGTCTTTAAAGATGCGCCAGTTTTCTCCCCAGGTAATGAGAGTTCTTGTCGACATTAATGTAGAAATATCACCTGCAGCAAAACCATTTCTAGTTAGATTGGCAAGGCCAATCAAGTTCGGGTACTTTAGCGAGCAAAATCTTTTGCTCTTCCTGTGGCTCTAGGTAGTTCAATGCTGCAACGATGTCCCAGCGATCCATTTGACCGTGATTTAGTAATTGTGTGCCTTGGTATAGGCCATTCCAGTTGCCTAGTCCAACGGTATTGCTGGTAGCAAAGATTCGAAAGGCAGGATTGGGATTAATCACTCTGTTTTGGTCGAGCAGGGTGAGGCGGCCTTCTCGCTCTAGCATTCTCTGAATAACAAACATTACATCTGGCTGGCCCGCATCATATTCATCGAGGATGAGTGCAATGGGGCGTTGCAAACTCCATGGAATGAGCCCCTCTTGAAAGCGGGTAATTTGCTTGCCATCTTCTAATGCGATCAGATCCTTTCCGATGAGATCCATTCGTGTGATTTGCCCATCTAAATTAATGCGTAAGCAGGGCCAATTTAAGCGAGCTGCCACTTGTTCGATATGGGTGGATTTGCCTGTGCCATGCATTCCTTGGAGCATGACTCTGCGATTAAATGCAAATCCCGCTAATATGGCTAGGGTGGCTTGCGGATTTAACTGATAAGCAGAATCAATAGCTGGAACTAGCTCAGATGGCTTATCGAAGGCTGGGATTTTAAAGTCCGCAAATGCCTGGCACTCGGGAAAGGCTTGGTGTAAGGAAACCTCTTTTTGGGGGGCTAAACCCAATAAATCGATCGGAGCGCTACTTTCAGCCATGTTCTTGCCTTTAGAAGTCTTAATATGTTGTCAAATATATTCCATATTCGGGTT
>NZ_NCFJ01000142.1:0-5376 GCF_002281105.1 Polynucleobacter sp. 35-46-11 | reverse complement strand
CTCAGCACCATTCAGTGGGCAGCACACTAAGTAGTATTTAAGACAGTTAAGTTAAATAACAGATAAGAGAAATGACGAGGAAACACCATGGCATATAGCGACAAAGTAATTGATCATTATGAGAATCCCCGTAACGTGGGTTCTTTCGAAAAAAGCGATGACCAGGTAGGTACTGGTATGGTTGGTGCACCTGCGTGCGGCGACGTCATGAAATTGCAAATCCGCGTCAATGATCAAGGCGTGATTGAAGACGCTAAGTTCAAGACTTATGGTTGTGGCTCTGCGATTGCATCCTCTTCATTGGTGACTGAGTGGGTTAAAGGTAAAACTTTAGACCAGGCCTTGGAGATTAAGAACTCCTTGATCGCAGAAGAGTTGGCTTTGCCACCTGTAAAAATTCACTGCTCAATTTTGGCTGAAGATGCCATTAAGGCCGCAGTGGCCGATTACAAAGAAAAGCATCTAGCCCAGTAAAGATAAAGAGGCTTTCATCATGGCAATTACCTTAACCGACAAAGCAGCGAAACATGTGCAGCGCAATTTAGATAAGCGCGGCAAAGGCTGTGGCTTACGCTTAGGTGTTCGCACTACTGGTTGTTCTGGCTTAGCCTATCAACTTGAGTATGTGGATGAGGCCGCTCCAGAGGATGCGAAGTTTGAATCCAATGGCATCACTATTTTTATTGATCCCAAGAGCTTGGCCTATTTAGACGGCACTGAATTGGATTTTGTACGTGAAGGCTTGAACGAAGGCTTTAAGTTTCAAAATCCGAATGTAAAAGATGAGTGTGGTTGTGGTGAATCCTTCCGCGTCTGACAATTACTTTCGTTTTTTTGATTTAGAGCAGCAATTCAACCTAGATTTGTCTGCATTAGATCAGGCTTATCTAGCAATTCAAAAAGAGGTGCATCCAGATCGCCATGCCCGTGGCAGTGATACTGAGCAACGACTTGCTATGCAAATGGCTACGCTCGCAAACACCGCCTTTCAGACTTTAAAGAATCCCGTTCAACGCGGACTCTATCTCTGTCAATTGAATGGAGTAGATGCGCGCCTAGAAACGAATACCGCCATGCCAGCCGCTTTTCTCGTGAAGCAAATGGAATGGCGTGAGAGTCTTGAGGATCAAGATGAGGACCTCGGTGCGCTAGAGGCTTTGGCTGAAGAGGTTGACCAAGCGAAGCGAGATATCTTGGCAGAGATTGCTCAAGCCATTGATGCAGCCCAGAATTACGAGCGCGCTGCTGAGTTACTCAGAGGCCTTCTTTTTATTGATAAGTTTGCGCTTGAGCTGGATGACGCTATCTCAGTTCTTGTATAGCTTTACACTCTAGTCCCCATGGCCTTATTACAAATCTCCGAACCTGGTAAATCACTTGCTCCGCATCAGCGACGGATTGCGGTGGGTATTGATCTGGGTACCACCAACTCTTTGGTGGCGATTGTGCGAGATGCTTTGCCTAAAGTGCTTCCGGATTCAGAGGGACGTGAACTGCTTCCTTCGGTAGTGCGCTACCTCCCTAATGGCAGAACGCAGGCAGGCTTCGAAGCGATTGAAAGTATTGTTTCTGATCCCAAAAACACCATTGTTTCTGTCAAACGCTTCATGGGTCGCGGCATTGTCGATGTGGAAAACATTGAAAGCGCACCTTACGACTTTGTCGATGAGCCGGGGATGTTGAAGTTGCGAACAGTTGCTGGTGACAAGAGTCCGATAGAAGTGTCTGCAGAAATTCTCGCACGCTTGCGTCAGCTGGCTGAAGATTCTGTAAACGACGATATCGTTGGCGCAGTAATTACTGTGCCTGCCTATTTTGATGATGCTCAGCGCCAGGCTACTAAAGATGCCGCTAAGTTGGCCGGCATCGAAGTCTTGCGTTTGCTCAACGAGCCTACTGCAGCTGCAATTGCCTATGGTCTTGATAATGCCTCCGAGGGTATCTACGCTGTATATGACTTAGGCGGCGGTACCTTTGACATCTCTATTTTGAAAATGAGTAGGGGTGTATTTGAAGTGCTCTCTACTGGTGGTGATTCAGCTTTAGGTGGCGATGATTTTGACCATCGCCTTTACTGTTGGGTAATCGAGCAAGCAAAACTCCCGCCACTCTCAATTTCAGATCATCGCAAGCTCCTACTTTCTTGTAAACATGCTAAAGAGCTATTGAGTCACAACCCCTTAGCCCGCGTTCATGAAACGCTTGTCGATGGTACTTTAGTGAACGTTGGCATCAGCCAAGCTCAGTTCTTTGAGATTACTCAGAACCTCATTAGTAAAACACTAACAGCAGTAAAAAAAGCTTTGCGTGACGCTGGCCTCAAGGCCGATGAAGTTAAAGGCGTGGTGATGGTGGGTGGTGCGACTCGCATGCCTCATGTGCAACGTGCGGTTGGCGAATTGTTCGGCACCAAGCCCTTAAATAATCTCAACCCTGATCAAGTGGTTGCTTTAGGTGCCGCTATGCAAGCTGACCTACTAGCTGGTAATCAAAGCAAAGATGATGAGTGGTTATTGCTGGACGTGATCCCACTATCTCTTGGTCTTGAAACCATGGGCGGTTTGGTAGAAAAAATTATTCCGCGCAATACACCTATTCCGGTTGCACGTGCGCAGGATTTCACGACCTTTAAAGATGGTCAAACAGCACTAGCAATTCAGGTAGTTCAAGGTGAACGCGAGTTGGCGCAAGACTGCCGCTCTCTTGGTAAGTTTGAATTGCGTGGTATTCCAGCAATGGCAGCTGGGGCTGCCCGTATCCGGGTGACATTCCAGGTGGATGCTGATGGCCTTCTTTCGGTAAGCGCTATGGAGCAGGGGTCAGGAGTTCAAGCCTCAATTGACATCAAGCCATCCTATGGTTTGACTGATGCTGAAATTGCACGCATGCTGCAAGACGGGTTTGCTTCTGCCAAAGTAGATCTCTTGGCCAGATCCTTGCGTGAAGAACAGGTGAATGCACAGCGTTTATTGGATGCCGTACAAACTGCATTGGATTCTGACCGTCGATTGCTGAACGACCAAGAGCAGGTCGCTGTGGATCAAGAGATGGCTACTTTGCAAAAGATTCTGGCTGAAGAAACAGACAGCGCTATTTTGAGAAAAGCAGTAGATCATGCCGCAAAGGCGACCGATGAGTTTGCTCAGAAGCGTATGAACGCCAGTATCCAGAAGGCTTTATCTGGCATGAATGTTGCCGAAATTTAAGAAAAGAAAATTATTAAGATGACTCAGATTGTTGTTCTGCCCCATAGCGAGTATTGCCCTGAAGGTGCGGTACTTGAGGTGACTCCAGGCACCTCTATTTGCGAAGCGCTACTAGAAAATAACATTCCGATTGAGCATGCTTGCGATATGGTTTGCGCTTGCACTACCTGCCACGTGATTGTGAAAGAGGGTTATCAGAGCCTGAATGAGCCAGATGAGAATGAAGAAGATTTGTTAGATCGCGCATGGGGCCTCAATCCCCAGTCTCGATTGTCTTGCCAAGCGATTGTTGCTCGTCAGGATTTAGTTATTGAGATCCCGAAGTACTCTATCAATCACGCCAAAGAAAATCACTAATTCCAAACTCGGCATTAAACTCAAGCAATATTGGAGGATTAATGGGTTTATGAATAATCAATATAAAACGTGGTGTTGCATTGGCGTTATGTCGCTGTTGGGTGCTTGCTCAAATAATAGTGACCCTTATCAAAATGCAGCCTACCCCCAAAGTTATACTCAAAGCGGTGGCTATGGAAGTTCTCCGCAACTGATTTCCTCTGCCCAGTTACAGTCACTGGTGTCCCCAATTGCACTGTATCCTGACTCACTTTTATCTCTCATGCTTCTGGCTTCAACTTATCCACTCGAGGTGGCTGAGGCCTATAACTGGCGTAGAAGTAACTCAAGTCTTAATGGCTCAGGATTGCAAGATGCCCTGAAGGCTCAGTCGTGGAACGACAGCGTGAAGTCATTGATTTCATTCCCGCAGGCATTTGACATGATGGGTAGCAAGCTGCAGTGGACCCAGAACCTGGGGAATGCCTATAAATTGCAGCCAGCAGATACGATGGCGGCAGTGCAGGTCTTGAGAAAGCGTGCTGTGCAGGAAGGAACCCTGAAGACGAATCAACAAATCTTAGTAAGTACGGATGCCAATTCAAACGTTTTGATTAGTCCGGCGAATAGCCAAGTGGTCTACGTACCAAGTTATAACCCCACAGTTGTTTATGGCCCATGGCCATACCCAGACTATCCACCATATCCAGCTTATAACCCTGCTTGGGGAATGATGACATTTGGTCTTGGGCTGGCTGTTGGCGGGGCTTTTTGGTCGACTCCGAGCTGGTCTGATGGCACGATTAATGTAAACAATAATGGCATTAATAATTCAGGTAAATCGACTAGGGGTTTGATCGGCCCAAGTAGCATTCAAAATCAGCAGCGCCTTTTGAATGACTGGAAGAGCAATGCGACCCCGCAAGAGCGTCAAGCAGCAAAAAATGCTGGCCAAAGAGCTAGTAGCAATTTTCAGAAAAATGCCACCCCACAGGAGCGCGCCCAAGCTGATCGTATGAATCAAGAGGCTCGTAATGACTATCAGCAGGATCGTGCAAATCCCAATGCTTATCGCGAAGCTGCCCAAGAAAATGCCATGCGAGAGCAGGCTCGTTACGACCGCATGAATGATGATCGATTTGCTGGTCGAGGCGGTTTTGGTGGTGGTCGTATGGGTGGATTTAGGCGTTAACAAATAGAGAGCTACAAGATGAAATTATTCAGAGTCACCCTATGCGTAGTCAGTGCAATGATGCTTATGCAGTCAAATGCATTTTCTCAGACTAATTTACCGAAAGGCGATGCCTCAACAGCTGCTTTAGTTGATTTATGTAAGAACCTGGATGATCTTGATGGGCAGAACTTTTGCTTTGGGTTTGGGGAAGGTGTGTATCAAGCGTACTTAGCTAATCACAATACCAAAATGAAGGGCAATATTTGTTTTGCCGGAAACGCTGGCACAAGAGAGGAAATTCTTCGGGAGTTCTTAGCTTGGACTCAAGCTAACCCTCAGTTCAATCCAGAACGTGCAGCCAAGACCTTAGTGCGATTCTTCGAGGCGAAGTACCCCTGCAAGTAGCTTGGCTTGGGCGGCAGTCATCATCTGCACCAAAATGATGCGTTTGGCACTGAAAGAACGCATCTTTATATTTCGCAGTTTGAAGTGAGGATTACTATGAATCTGTTGTTCATTCTTTAGTAATACCTCCATAGATTTTCTTTCAAACCACCCTACGTGAACTGACCCCCAAAAGTTGGACCTTATGTCCAACCAAGGGGGTTTTGTTTTATGAGCAAGTACAGTAAGCAGTTCAAGCTAAAGGTAGTTCAAGAG
>NZ_NCFJ01000141.1:0-5415 GCF_002281105.1 Polynucleobacter sp. 35-46-11 | reverse complement strand
ATGAAGTTGCAGGATCCACTCAAGACAGTGAATGAGTTGATTCAGCTCGAAGATGGCAAAGCTATTCAGAAGAATGATCGCTGCTGCGGTGAGTCTGGAACGCTTGCTGTGACTCGCCCCGATATTTCAACTCAGGTCCGTTTCCGTAAGCAGATCGAGATGGAGAAAGCTGCCAATGAATTACGTAAAGATGATTTCACTGGCGATGTCAAAGTGCTAACAAGCTGCCCTTCTTGCCTACAAGGCCTTACCCGCTTTGATGCGGATAGTGATACGACTGCTGATTACATCGTAGTTGAAATGGCGCAAAAATTATTGGGTCCTGATTGGATGCAGGATTATGTGACCAAGGCAAATCAAGGCGGTATTGAAAGGGTATTGGTTTAATGATTCCAACGAATGTTGTAGTACATCAGCAGTCAAAAGTTTTAGAGCTGTCCTATGAGAACGGCAATACTTATCGCCTTCCTTTTGAGTTCTTAAGAGTAGTTTCGCCCTCGGCTGAGGTTCAAGGCCACGGGCCTGGACAGGAGACTTTGCAAACCGGTAAACGTGAAGTCCTCATCGCTAATATTGAGCCAGTAGGTCATTACGCTTTGAAGCCTTCTTTTTCAGATGGCCATGATTCTGGTTTGTATTCATGGGATTACTTGCAATTTTTGTGCGAGAACCAAGAAGCACTTTGGAAAGAGCATTTAGATAAATTAGCTGCTGCTGGATTAGACCGAGATGCTCCAATGGGCGTTGCTGGTGGCAAGTCTTGCGGTAGTCATTGAGTATTTCATTAGATAGAGCAAAGAATATGAGTAAGACTCACTTTGGATACCAAAGCGTTGATGAGGCTGAAAAAGCAGGTAAGGTCGCAGAGGTATTTCACTCTGTAGCTAGTAAATACGATGTGATGAATGACTTAATGTCATTCGGTCTTCATCGCTTGTGGAAGAAAGTCACCATTGCTCGTGCGCAAGTTCGCCCTGGGCAAAAAGTTTTAGATATCGCTGGTGGTACAGGTGACTTGGCTGCGGCATTTGCACGTGCGGCAGGATGGGGTCATAACCCAGAGGCGCAAGTGTGGTTAAGCGACATTAATGCTTCCATGCTTGGAGTTGGTCGCGATCGTCTTCTAGATCAAGGCTTGGCTTTGCCCTGTGTTCAGTTTGATGCAGAGAAAATCCCTTTTCCCAATAATCATTTTGACGTGGTGACCGTAGCCTTTGGTTTGCGCAATATGACTCACAAAGATGTTGCCTTGACAGAGATGTTGCGGGTCATTAAGCCGGGTGGTCGAGTTCTGGTGCTGGAGTTTTCTAAGCCAGATGCTTTTTTACAGCCAGTCTATGACACATACTCATTCAAGGTTTTACCTTGGTTGGGTGAAAAAATTGCCCAGGATTCTGAGAGCTACCGTTATTTGGCTGAATCTATTCGGATGCACCCAGATGCGCAAACCCTCAAGGAAATGATGCTGCAGGTCGGTTTTGATGAGGTGGATACCCATAGGATGACTGGGGGTATCGTTGCGCTCCATATTGGTATTAAATACTAGTGAATTTGTAGTTTTTAGCAGTCGAGAATTAAAGAAGTTTCATAGGAGATTAAAAGATGAATAAGCATTTTTTCAAGGCAACCTTATTAAGTATCAGCTTAATTTTTGCCACGGTTGGTCATGCTGATGCCGCTCGTTTAGGTGGCGGTAGAAGTATTGGTAAGGCACCAAGTGCGCCAATGCAAAAACAGGCAGCTCCTGCACAAAAACCAGCTCAACAAGCTCAACCAGCTACACCAGCCACGGCTCCTAAAGCACCGGCACCTAGTCGCTTTGGCGGCATGGGTGGAATTCTCGGCGGGCTTGCTGCGGGATTGGGCATCGGTTACCTCTTATCTCATTTTGGTTTGGGTGAGGGCGCCGCTTCTTTGATTACTGGATTGCTGATTGCAGCCTTAGCAGGTTTTGCCATCATGTTTGTAATGAGAAGAATGATGCCTGCTTTATCGGGCGCTAATAAAGGTCCTCAAGTGGCTTCCCAGGGAATGCAGCGTGCCAATATGGATCAGGTACCAAGGCATGAGCCTGCATTTACACCAGCTGCAAATGCTTTTGGCGGTATTGCTAGTGAGCCAGCGCCATTCCAATCCACCTTGCCACCCGGTTTTGATGAATACGCATTTTTGGATAATGCAAAGCAATATTTCTCCACCCTGCAAAAAGCATGGGATCAGGGTGATTTAGCTGCTTTGCGTGAGTACACCACGCCTGAAATGTTTGCAACGATTGAGCAAGACCTATCAGGTCGTGCTGATAGTGCTAACCAAACTGATGTAGTTACCCTCAATGCACAGTTATTGGGAATTGAAACGGCAGACAATACTTATTACTGCAGCGTTCAGTTCACAGGCATGATTCGTGAACAAGCAGGCGCACAAGCAAATAATTTTTCTGAAATCTGGAACTTAAGTAAGCCTGTAAGCGGTCCTGGAGGCTGGGTACTAGCGGGTATTTCTCAGTTAGTTTAAGCTTGAGGTACTTTCCCTTGAAAGCCCGCACTTGTGCGGGTTTTTTACGCTTATGACTACCGCTTCTTCTGCAACTCATCACATTGCCGCTTCTGCTGCCTCTCAAGGCATTAATCACGTGCTTAAAGCCGAGCCATGGGCTATGGCAGAGTTGGCTCGACATGCTGGCAAAGTAATTTTGCTGGGTTTGCCAATCGGCAACTTGTGTTTTGAGATAGCGCCCGAGGGCTCTTTGGTTGCTGTGAGCAATATTGATGCTCCATCTCTTGAGTTGGAAGTCTCTTCTGAGGTGCTGAGCGTTTTGGCTGGAGGTTCAGGTAATTTACGAGAGCAGGCTATGAAGTCCGTCAAGATCACTGGCGATGCTGACCTAGCGCAATTATTAGGTCGCTTGGTAGGACAAATTCGGTGGGAGTATGAAGAAGATCTGGCGCGCTTCATCGGGGATGCGCCTGCTAATTTTGCTGTACGCCAAGGTAAGAAATTCGTTTCTGCCGGGAAAGCTGCAGCGACTGACTTACTTGAGAATGTCATTGAGTATGTCAGCGAGGAAAGAAGAGTGCTTTTGAATAAACGAGATTTTATGATTCATAAAGATGAATTAAACGCTTTGCGTGATGCAGTTGATCGTATAGAAAAGCGCATCCAAATTTTAGAGCGAAAAGGTTAATTCATTGTGCGTCGTCTAGCCCGCCTTTCCTTTATTTTCTTTACTGCATGGCGCTATGGCATGTTGCCATTACTGCGCGATATTCTGAAGCCTGGTATTCGTCGTGGCATATTGACCGTCATTTGTTGGACCTCTCCAGGCCAATCTTTACCTAGAGGTGAGCGGATTCGTTTGACCCTGGAGGCGTTGGGTCCAATCTTCGTGAAATTTGGGCAAGTACTTTCTACGCGTCGCGATTTATTGCCTGAAGACATTGCCAACGAGTTGGCGAAACTACAGGATCAAGTCCCGCCTTTTTCTAATGAAGAATCTTGCCGCCTCATTGAACAGGCGCTTGGACAATCCATCGAGGAGGTATTCATTAGTTTTGATGCAACTCCCGTGGCTAGTGCCTCTGTAGCCCAAGTGCACTTTGGCTTATTACGTGGAACTGAGAAGCATCCAGAGTGGGAGGGTCGCGCAGTTGCTATTAAAGTTCTGCGCCCTGGCATTCTGCCAATCATTGATGGCGATCTTGCTTTGCTTTATGACTTAGCAAAAATTATTGAGAGACTCTCTGAGGATGGGCGTCGCTTAAAGCCTCGTGAAAATGTTGCTGAGTTTGACACCCACTTGCATGATGAATTGGATCTGATGCGCGAAGCAGCAAACGCAAGTCAGTTGCGTCGCTACTTTGTCGATTCAAAGAAGCTGATGATTCCAGAGATGTATTGGGATTTATGTCATACGAATGTCATTGTGATGGAGAGGATGGATGGCATCTCGATTGGACGAACAGCAGATTTACGTGCTGCTGGCGTTGACTTCAAAAAGCTTGCAGCTGATGGCGTAGAAATATTTTTCACCCAAGTATTCGAGCATGGCTTCTTTCATGCGGACATGCATCCTGGCAACATCATGATCAGTCTTGAGCCAGAAACATTTGGTAGATTTATTTCTTTGGATTTCGGTATTGTTGGCGCGCTGAGCCAGTCTGATAAGAGTTATTTGGCATTAAATTTCCTCGCCTTCTTTAATCGCGATTACCGTCGCGTTGCTGAATTACATATTGAGTCCGGTTGGGTTCCGGCAAATACGCGTGTTGAAGAACTTGAGGGAGCGGTGCGTTCTGTTTGTGAGCCTTACTTTGATCGCCCACTGAAAGAAATTTCCTTGGGGATCGTGCTGATGCGTTTATTCCAAACTTCCCGACGATTTAAGGTGGAAATTCAGCCGCAACTCACTTTGCTTCAGAAGACCTTATTGAATGTTGAAGGTCTTGCGCGTCAGCTTGATCCAGACTTAGACCTCTGGAAGACTGCAAAGCCAATTTTGGAAAAATGGGTCAGTCAGCAGCTTGGTTGGCGAGCTTTGGTTGACGGCATTAAGGCTGAGGCGCCAAGTTGGGCGCAAATCTTGCCGACCCTGCCGCGTTTGATTGCGGAGAGTTTGGCGCAGGCACGCATCCCCCGTAGAGAGTCAAATGCTGAATTGGAGGTCTTAAAAGGCCTTTTATTGCAGGAAAGACGTACCCATCGCCTCTTGGCGGGTGCTTTGCTATTTGCCGGCGGTTTTTTGGCTGGGATTCTGATAATCGGCCTTGGTCTTTACTAGTCTGTCGCCTGCCGGCGCTTAAACCGCTAAAATGCCAGGTTAGGCAAAGTTCAAGCATAGGCAAATGAAAAAATACTTCATCGCAGGCATTCTGGTGTGGGCACCAATGTCAGTCACCATTTGGGTGATTGCATGGGGTTTGGGCCTGCTCGACGGTGTTTTTGGCTCTGTTATGCAAGCCCTTATCACCATTTTCCCCAATCAGTTTGCTGGAGATTTACGGCATTTCCGTGAGTTGCCGGGTGTCGGCATTCTGATCGTTGTTGCAGTCATCATGATTACTGGATTACTTGCAATTAGTTTTGCAGGGCAATGGTGGCTGAAGATATGGCACCAGTTCATGAATCGCATTCCTATTGTGCGATCAATTTATTCCAGCGTTCAGCAGGTCTCCTCCACACTATTTTCTGGTAGCGGCCAAGCTTTTAGTAAAGCATTATTAATTCGCTATCCCCATGCAGATTCTTGGGCGATTGCATTTCAGACTGGCATGCCAGCAAAAGAAGTGGCTGCGAAGTTGGGTGAGGACTATGTCAACGTATTCTTACCAACCACACCAAATCCGACTTCTGGATTTTTTATGATTGTCCCTCGTGCGAACACCATTGAATTAGAGATGAGTGTCGAAGCGGCGCTCA
>NZ_NCFJ01000140.1:5509-9173 GCF_002281105.1 Polynucleobacter sp. 35-46-11 | reverse complement strand
ATGGCATAATTATGGCTGTTGCGGCTGTAGCTCAGCTGGATAGAGTACTTGGCTACGAACCAAGGGGTCGTGGGTTCAATTCCTGCCAGCCGCACCAACTCGTATGGGGCCTAGTTGAAAGACTGGGCCCTTTTTCTTTTTTAGGCATTTCAGAGTGGTTTTATCCAGATCCCTTATAGTTTGCCTATGAGCATTCCAGACGCTATTCCCTCAGATTCACTGGCTCCAGTTGCGGTTTGGTCACAAACCGATGCATTGCATGCTCAAGTGAGCTTGAGTGGTGTCGTTAATGTGTATTCATTGGCCGGCGTGTGGACAGCAGTGCGTGAAAAACAAACCCTGTGGTTGGGGCAAGGGGATGCTCAAAGCTGTTCCCTCGTTTTTGATGCTTCAAAGGTAAGTTCGCTAGATGGATCTGCTTTTGCCTTTTTAATTGACGTACAAGAGGCCCAACAAAAAGCAGGCGGACACTTTGATATCCAGGGCCTAGATCCGAAGTATCAACCGCTATTGAATGAATTCGATCCCATTCAGAATTTATTCCCTGTCCCCGCTGTTAAGCAAAAGAGAAATTTTGTAGTGAGCACCGGCATGGCCGCTCAAAATCTCATAGATGATGCTCGCGGACTGGTTACCTTCATCGGGCATCTATCAGCAGACTTGGCTTGGTCGATACGCCACATCAAGCAAGTTCGCTGGGGTGACTTTGTTAATGCAGCTGTAGAGGCTGGTATCGCTGCATTACCCATTGTTGGTCTGGTTGCATTTTTAATTGGCGTAATTTTGTCTTTTCAAGCCGCTATCGGCATGCAGCAATTTGGCGCTGTTTCGTTTGTGGGGCCGCTCGCTGCTTTGGGTATCGTGCGTGAGATGGGGCCTCTCATCACTGCAATCTTGCTTGCTGGCCGCTCATCAGCAGCTTTTGCTGCCGAGATCGGAACAATGACTGTCAATAGTGAAGTGGATGCTTTGGTCACCGGCGGCTTAAGCCCTATTCGATTCTTGGTAGTGCCGCGCGTATTAGCCGGAATTCTAGTGGCGCCAATATTGACCTTATTTGCCGATATCGTCAGTATTTTTTCCTCCATGCTGACAATGCAAATTTATGGCATCCCCTTTATTAATTTTTACAACGGCATGTTGGCCGCTGTTGACGTGGAAGATGTTCTATCAGGTCTTCTGAAGGCTACTTTATTTGGTGTGGTTGTTTCTGCAATGGGTTGTTTGCGTGGCATGCAAACAGGTACCGGTGCTGCCGCTGTGGGCATCTCTGCAACTCGGGCAGTGGTGAGTAGCATTGTCATGATCGTCTTGGTAGACGGTATCTTTGCCTACATCTCTTACAGGACGGGTTTCTGATGGATGCAATCGATAACGCAATCGATGTTCAAAACCTGACTGTAGGTTATGGCTCAAAGGTACTCTTACAGAACCTCAATTTTTCCGTCAAGAATGGCGAGATCTTTGTCATTTTGGGTGGCTCTGGATGCGGTAAGTCGAGCCTCTTAAAAAATTTATTTGGACTATATCAACCGCTTGCTGGAGATGTTTTGATTGAGGGTCAAAATATTACTGTGGCTCAAGGTGCCGAACGTCAAAAAATCATGACGAGTTTTGGAGTAATGTATCAGCAGGGCGCTCTATTTGGTTCTATGAATTTGCTTGATAACGTGACACTCTTTATGGAGGAGTACACGCAGCTCAGTAGAGATCAAATGAATCTATTGGCGCGGTGTAAGCTTGATCTGGTGGGTTTGCTTCCATACGAAACTTATATGCCTAGTGAGATTAGCGGCGGTATGCAAAAGCGTGCCGCGATTGCGCGTGCGATGGCTTTAGATCCAAAGATATTATTTTTGGATGAGCCATCAGCCGGCCTTGATCCGATTACATCAGCTGATTTAGATAGTACGATCTTGGACCTCTCCAAAAACTTGGGATTTACTTTCGTGATTGTTTCTCATGAGTTAGCCAGTATTTATTCGATCGCCGATAAGGTGGTTATGTTGGACAAGGACGCTAAAGGCATTATTGCTGAGGGTGATCCCAAGGTGCTGAGAGACAGCAGCAAAGATCCTCGAGTGCACCAATTCTTTAATCGCATCATGAGCAAGGACGCAGCATGAGTAATAACTCCAATCCCAATTATTTCCGCCTGGGCGTTTTTGTTCTGGCGGCAATCGGTGCATTGCTTGCCATTATCTTGATTTTTGGCTCAGGACAGTTCTTTAAAAAATCATTTATGGTGGAAACCTATGTCAAGCAATCGGTAACTGGTCTAGATGCTGGAGCAGCTGTGCGATTCAGGGGCGTAAAGATTGGGCAGGTCACATCTATCGGTTTATCGGGGGATTTGTATGAGAAGGAAACCCCGATGATTCAGAAGCAAGAGTATGTGGTTGTGAGAATGCAAATTTATGGCGATGCTATAGAAAAAAACCACCTAGAAACATTTGTTAAAGATAACTTGCGCGCACGCATTAGATCAATGGGTATTACTGGCGTGAATTATGTGGAACTGGATTTTTATCCCAAGCCTGATCGAAATTACACTCTCAAATACCCTTGGGTTCCCGAGTATCCAGTGGTCCCCTCTATGCCAAATCAGGCCGATGAAATTATTTCTGGCATTCAGAAGTTAATTGGCGCACTTAATGGCTTAGATGTGGATGGAACTCAAAAGAAATTTGATGCGCTCTTGGGTAACCTGAATAAGTTGATGGCTGGAGATGGAAAGCAGAATGCTGGCCTGATCAACTCAGTTCAAGATTTGAATGTACTGTTAGATCGGATTGCTAAGGTCACAGATAAGGACCAACTCAATATTCTGATGCGCGAATTGGTTGCAACGATGGTTTCCTTACGTCAAACCGTTACCAGCGTTCAGGGTGATACCACTGCAACTTTAGAGAACCTGCGTCAGGCGAGCGAACAGTTAAATGAATTCACTCGTGTTGCCAGCCAATCTCCATCTACTTTGATTTGGGGTGAACCACCTGCGCGTATTACGCCTCCAATCAATGGAGCTCAAAAATGACCCCAATTAATATTCCGATGATGAAGAGCTCACGCCTGACCCAATTTGCTGCTTGTCTATTCATCATGACTGCATTGAGCGCCTGCTCTTTGCCCAAAAGACCGGCTCTAGAGACCAGCAGTTGGATGGTGGCACCAGAGCGTACTGGTGCACCCTATAAGCCGCGTAGTGATTTATGGCTCAAGATGGGTTCAGTTTCGACAACACCTCCTTTTGATGGCAAGTCTTTAGTTTATCGATTAGGTGATCAGCGCTACGAAAAGGATTTTTATAATATCTATTCTGCGTTACCGAATGAGATGGTGAGCAATGCGACTCGTCAGTGGTTGAATAATGCTCAAATCTTTTCGATGACAGTAGGGCAGGGAAATAGCTTCTTTCCGTATTACATTCTTCAGACATCTATAGAGGAGTTTTATGGTGATTACCGGGTTCGCCCAGAGGCAGTCGTTACGGTAGAGTTTTTCCTTACTGCAACAGATCCTCAGAAGCGCAACCCAGTGATTGGTAAAAACCGTTACACCAAGAGAATTGCACTAAAAGACAATACTCCTCAAGAATTAGCTTTGGGTCAGCAAGAAGCCTTGGCACAAATTTTGAAAGAATATGAGGTAGTGCTTTATAAGT
>NZ_NCFJ01000140.1:0-5423 GCF_002281105.1 Polynucleobacter sp. 35-46-11 | reverse complement strand
GGAAATCTACCCCCACCTCTAGGGCAGTAGTTATTTTAGAATTGCAAAAAATATAAAAAAGTGGAGAAGACATGGATTTAGGGCTTAAAGGCAAGGTTGCATTGGTCATGGCGTCAAGCCGAGGCCTGGGTCAGGCGATGGCTGTTTCTTTAGCACGTGAAGGCGTTAAGGTCGCGGTAACCGGTCGCAATCCCGAGGGATTAAAAAAGTCAGTTGAGTTAATTGAAGCGGCCGGCGGAATTGCTCTTGCATTGACTTGGGATTTATCGGACCCCTCCGTTATTAACGGTCTGGTGAGCAAGGTGGAAAAAGAACTCGGACCGATCGATATTCTGGTGAACAATACGGGCGGACCTCCTCCAACCCTGGCTGTTGGTCAGGATCCTGCCTTATGGCAGAAGAGCTTTAATGACATGGTTCTCTCATTAATCAGTATTACGGATCGGGTTCTTCCAGGAATGCGTCAGCGTAAGTGGGGCCGCATCATTACGAGTACCACTTCAGGTGCAATTGCCCCAATCAAGAACCTAGCAATCTCTAACACTTTGCGCGCTGCACTGCTAGCCTGGTCTAAAACCTTGGCGGCAGAAGTAGCTGCTGAAGGGGTCACAGTCAATGTGATCATGCCGGGTCGTGTAGCAACTGATCGCTTACGCCAATTAGATGAAGCACGTGCTCAACGTGAAAACGTCAGCTATGACTCCGTGGTGCAGGCTAGCCTGAAACAGATCCCAATGGGTCGTTACGGTGATCCTCAGGAGTATGGCGATACCGCCGCATTCTTGGCAAGCCAAAGCGCTTCCTTTATCACTGGGTCAGTGATCCGTGTTGATGGCGGTCAGATTCAGGCGATTTAATCGTAGTGCTAGTCAGTTTCTTTCAGGGCATTAAGCGAGACCTGCGATCCAGTGAGCTTCTTGCTTTACTGGTTGCGCTAACGCTTTCTGTCGCAGCCTTATCTAGCGTCAGTTTTTTGGCTGATCGGATGCAGCGGGCTTTTCAGTTTGATGCCCGCCAACTTCTTGCTGCGGATTTACTGTTAGTTTCTGATCAGCCGCTACCTGAGCGCTTTATTCAAGAAGCTAAAGGGCGACAACTCAACTCCGCTCAAACCATTGTCTTTCCAAGTATGGCTACCGTTGGCGCACAAAGTAAGCTTGCCTCGCTCAAGGCGGTTAGCGCTGCTTATCCTTTGCGCGGTACCTTACAAGTTTCTCCATCACAGGCAAGTCTTACTCCACCAGCAGGTTCGGTCTGGGTAGATCCAGCTATGCTCAATGTGCTGCAGGCTAAGCTGGGTGATCAGATGCTTTTGGGAGACAAAACATTTGTGATTAGTGGTGTCCTAGAGCGTGAGCTCGACCGAGGTGCTGGCTTTATGAATTTCGCGCCACGCGTGATGATGTCGCTGGATGATTTACCGGCTACTGGTCTGATCGGTTTGGGTAGTCGAGTCACTTATCGCTTGCTACTGGCGGGGAATGATCAGGCTATCTCTGATTATGAACAGTGGGCTACACAATGGATTGAAGTTGAAGGTCTGCGGGGTTTGCGTATCGAGACATTGGAAAATGCGCAACCCATGATGCGCAAAACGCTAGAGCGGGCGGAGCGCTTCTTATCGTTGGTTGCCTTGCTGACGGCAATGGTAGCCGCGGTAGCTATTGCACTCTCGGCGCGCCGCTACGTTTTAAAGCAGGCAGATGTGTGCGCCGTTATGAAATGCCTAGGTGCAAGCCAAAAAGTGATCATGATTAAGCAAATTAAAGTGCTGGGCAGTCTTTGCTTGGTAGCCGCTATGATGGGTGCCGCTATTGCTTATGGTGTCCAGGAAGTATTGATACGTATCTTAGGTAATTTAGTCTTTACTAGCCTACCTTCGCTATCCCTCTGGCCATTAGTTTGGAGTGTGCTGTTTTCTTCCTGCTTGCTGATTGGTTTTGCTGGGCCACCCTTATTTAGCCTGGTCATGATTTCTCCGGTGAGACTGATTCGAAAAGAGTTAGGCTCAGTCAATATCAAAGTACTTTGGGTTGCACTGTTTGGACTCATTACCTGCCTAGCGCTAATTGCTATAGCGGCCCAGGATTTGAAGCTGGCTTCTTGGGTTGCCCTGAGCTTTGGCTTGGCCCTTACGATTTTTGCCATAGTTTCTTGGCTATCACTTCGCCTACTCAATCTGTTGTTTTCGAGATGGGGTGCCAAGAGCTTTGCACTACGCTTTGCGCTGACCACGCAAGCACGGCGCTCAGGATTTGCCGTAATGCAGATTACTGCCTTAGGCATCGCCTTGATGGCCTTATTACTGATTCTCTTACTTCGTCAGGATTTATTGGCAGCATGGCAGGGGAATATTCCGGTGGATGCACCTAATCGCTTCATGATTAATATTCAGGAAGATCAAAAACCAAAAATCGCTCGGTCTCTACAAGATGCGGGTGTGGCAAAGCCTAGCTTCAGCCCGATGGTGCGCGCACGCCTAGTTGAGGTCAATGGAAAAACTGTTGGGCCGAATGATTATGTTGATGAAAATGCGCGACGCCTAGTTGATCGAGAATTTAACCTCTCCTATACCGAGCAGTTGCCTGAAGGTAATCGCATTACTGCGGGCAAATGGATTGAGGGCTATGCACCCCAGGTTTCATTGGAGGCGGGGATTGCGAAGACTCTGAAGTTAAAGCTTGGTGATCAACTTAGTTTTGAGCTTGCCGGTGAAAAAGTGACTGCGCCAATTACTTCTTTGCGCAAGTTAGATTGGAGTTCAATGAAAGTGAACTTCTTTGCCATCATGCCACCTGCCATGCTTGAGGAAATGCCACAGTCTTGGATTACCTCTTATTACCAAAGTGCTGCAATTGAAGGTCTTGATTACCAGCTTGCGCAGACCTATCCAAATCTCACTATTGTTGATGTGGCCACGTCCTTGCAGCAAATACAAGATGTATTGGATCGACTATCTTCTGTGCTGGGTTTGTTATTCGCCTTCACCATTGCGGCAGCGATTTTGGTTTTAGTTGCTGCAATTGCAGCAACGCAGGATGAGCGTTTCAAGAGCGCAGCCTTGCTTAAAGCGGTGGGCGCATCTCGTTATCTTCTTGGAAAGATTGCTTTAGCTGAACTCTTCATTATTGGTACTCTTGCTGGCACCCTGGCTGGGTTGGCTGCTGGAATAGCAGCATGGGCGCTAGGCCGTTTTGTTTTGGAGATTGAGTTCAATGCGTTTGCCCAATCTTTGGCAATGGGCATCGTTTTTGGAGTGCTCGCCTGTCTATTGGCAGGTTATCGCTTCCAGAGAAAAATTCAAACAACTACAGCAATGGAGTGTCTGCGCGAGAGTTGAAGCGCATTTTCATGTTTACGAGAGTGTGACTAAGTTCTTTGGCAGCTCTACTAAACGTGTTCCACCAAAACGGTCTGGCAGGCTCTGGCGCTTTAGGGGATTGACGCTATCCAAGTAAATGCTGAGTGGCCACAGGAATAAAGCAACTGCGAACAGCATCTCAATAATTTGCCATCTCTGAAGTTCGAAGATCCACTGTAAGAGAACGCACGGAAGAAGCCATAAAGATCCATAGACATAGCGCCAGATCGCTTGCTTGCGGGCCAGGTTATAACCCCCTGGACCAATCATCCTTACACGCCATGTTTGCATGGCAAGCGTCTGTCCAGACTTAGTCCAATACCAAACAAAGTAAATACCCAGAACAACATAGAGGTAGAGAAAGGTGAGCCAGCTTGGTAGGGAAATATTGAAGAGCATGCCTAGTCCCAAATTGGGGACTAGAAAAGTGAAGGCGATCACACCCAGTAAAACCAATTGCTCGTAAAGAGTACAAGATACCCTCCTCCAAAATTGCGGAGCAGGAAGCGTGTTTAATTCAGCGGGGGTGATCACGACTTAGGGGTTGCTCGAGTCGGTCTCAGAATCGCTGGCGCTAGAACTTCCAGTACTTTCTGATGGGGCTGCATTGCTTGCCGGTGGTGGCAGCGTTGGTGCTAGATTGGACTTCTGAATAATCGGATGCTGTTGTAATGTTGGCGCATTCGCTGCGGTCGGCTTTTTCTTATTGAGCTCTGCTTTGGCTAATTTCTTCTTCTGTTCATCGCTGAGTTTTTGATACGCACTCCAGGCCTCGGCTTTTTTCTCGGTTGGAAATTTCAGGCTACTCAAGTAATTTTCACGGGCGATACGGCGATTTTTTTGAGAGAGACTTGACCAGCTGGTCATGCGGGACTGAAGTCGTTGTCGGTCGATTTCGCTCATTCTGGGGTAGAGATTGGCAATCTGCATCCATTTTTTGCGACTCTCAGGAAGCATGTAATCCCAATCATCCTCGAGCGGCGCTAAGATTTTTTGCTGCCCTGGTTTGAGTCCTTCCCACGTGCCATCTGGTTTCTTTTCTAGGGTACCAGCACTTTTGACGTTGCTTCCAGTGGTGGTTTGAGCGAGTGCCTCTGAAGATTGCATTGATCCAGCAATGCCAATCGCCATCATGATAAAGATGCTGAGGGCTACACTGAACGATCGGGGATTTTTTAGCATGAGCTAATTGGACTTACTCTGAAACTTAGGATGGTGACTTAGTTGAATCAAGGCTGTCTTGATCGGATTCAGCCAAAGGACCATTTTTGAGGAAACCCATAAACCCGCTATCAGCATACGCATCAGGTGGGACATCATCAGTCAAAAGGGCGGCATCTAACTCAGCAATATCGTTAATGCGAGAGTCTTGTTGCCATTGGGCGATGCCAATCATTCCAAATACGAGCACAACTAGTGGGGCAACCCAGCCTACGTTATCCCAAAAAGAACGCGAGCCTGAAGACCAGTTTCCAGAGGTGCTGGTTAAAACATGTTCTTGGATGCGTACTTTTTCTGGTTTTTGGACGGAAAGCGCCTTGAGGCGCGCTGCATATAAGCGATCTTTGATGCCAGCAGGCAAGGATTGGGATCCTTGGTGGAGCAGGGCGGCAGCAGACTGGCCAAATTGGTCGGTTTCTGTTGTATTGAGGATGTCTTGATTGCGGTTCACAGCGTAATTCCTTTTAATTTCAATGCTTTAGCTAGAGCCTGGGTGGCTCTTGAGCAGTGGGTTTTGACGCTTCCCTCGCTACAACTCATGGCAAGGGCAGTTTCAGTAATACTCAGCTCATCCCAATAACGCATTAGGAAGGCTTCTCGTTGACGGGCAGGCAATTTTGATATTTCTGACTCAAGTGACTGCAGCAGCTGACTACGTTCCAGCTTAAATGCACCATCTTGGTGAATTTCACTGTCATCCGGGGCTGAAAGCGACTCCAGCGGGTCAAAATCATCGTTTTCGTCTGATTTCTTGCCCATATTGGAGAAGAGGGTGACCCAAGTGTTTCGGACCTTTTGCCTTCTAAACCAGTCATGAATCCGGTTTTGCAAGATTCTGGTG
>NZ_NCFJ01000139.1:0-5549 GCF_002281105.1 Polynucleobacter sp. 35-46-11 | reverse complement strand
GATCGCATGCTGGATATGGGCTTCTTGCGTGATATTAAAAAGATTTTGGCTGCACTACCAAAGCAACGTCAGAATTTATTGTTTTCAGCAACCTTCTCTACCGAGATCAAAGCATTGGCAGATGGCTTACTCAATTCACCAGCCTTGATTGAAGTGGCACGTAGCAATAGCACTAATGAAGCAATTGCTCAACTCATTCACCCAGCAGACAGAAACCAAAAGCATCCTTTGTTAGCACATTTGATTAAATCCAATCAATGGCAACAAGTCCTTGTATTTACTCGTACCAAACATGGTGCCAATAAATTAGTGACCCAATTAGAAAAAGATGGCATCACTGCCATGGCCATTCATGGTAATAAAAGTCAAAGCGCTCGCACTAAAGCTTTAGCAGAATTTAAGGATGGGAAAATTACTGTCTTAGTGGCTACTGATATTGCCGCGCGCGGTATCGATATCGATCAATTGCCCCATGTTGTGAACTATGACTTGCCGAATGTCTCCGAGGATTATGTTCACCGCATCGGTAGAACCGGTAGAGCTGGATCCAATGGCGTTGCAGTCTCCTTAGTCTGCGTTGATGAGCATCAGATGCTCCGTGATATTGAAAAGCTCATCAAGCAAAAACTACCGCAAGAAGTGATAGCTGGATTTGAACCGGATCCAAACGCTATCGCGCAACCAATCCAATTGCGAAGCCAACAGCACCAACAATCTCGCAAGCCTAGACCGGGTAGTGCTGGTGGCGGCAAACCTGCGGTAAAACGGAGCAGCCCGCCAAAGCGAAGTTTTAATCGCTAAATCTCCGTTAATATTGCAAGCACTAATACGTATAGTTAATTGATATGAATACCCAAAGCCCTCAAGAGCCCCGTTTAACCTCACTCTCCCATGGCGGTGGCTGTGGCTGCAAGATCGCCCCCGGAGTTCTCTCGGAGATTCTGAAAAGCGTTCCACAACTACCCTTTCCTAAAGAGCTCTTGATTGGCATTGAGACCTCAGATGATGCCGCCGTATATCAAATCAATGAGTCGCAAGCGATTGTTGCCACAACGGATTTCTTTATGCCAATCGTGGATGATCCATTTGATTTTGGCAAGATTGCTGCCACGAATGCGATCAGCGATATTTATGCCATGGGCGGCACTCCAATACTTGCCTTAGCGCTTGTTGGCATGCCAATTAAGGTGCTATCAAATGCAACCATTGCCCGAATCTTAGAAGGCGGTGCTGAGGCTTGTAGATCTGCTGGTATTCCGATTGCTGGCGGTCACACGATTGATTCAGTTGAACCCATTTACGGCTTAGTTGCTATTGGTATTGTTGACCCGAAACTCGTGAAGAGTAATGCTGCTGCTGAGGCTGATGATGTACTCATTTTAGGCAAACCATTGGGAGTGGGCATTCTATCTGCCGCCCTCAAGAAAGATCTGCTCGATGGTGCGGGCTACCAAGAGATGATCGCCAACACAACTAAGTTAAATTCTGCTGGTCCAGACCTAGCCAAACTGGCTGGCGTTCATGCCTTAACCGATGTGACCGGTTTTGGCCTAGCAGGCCATACTTTGGAACTGGCTCGCGCTTCAAAACTGACTGCGCAAATTGACTGGCAACAAGTACCCCTAATTTCTCAGGTTCAGGATCTAGCTGATCAGGGAGTCATTACGGGCGCATCTGATCGCAACTGGCAAAGCTACGGCTCACAGGTCCATTTACCAAAACAATTTAGCCCCGCACAACAAGCGCTTCTCACCGATCCTCAAACTAGTGGTGGTCTGTTGGTTTCTTGTAGCGCAGATGCCGTGAGCGCTGTGATAGAGATCTTTAGACAGCATGGCTTTGCTAGCGCCTGTGTCATTGGGAAAATGGCCAGCAAGCAAAATCAGTCTCTAGAGGTATTGCTCCAATAAACTTGTTATATTTTTTCGGGGGATAGCATGGGGATTAAGGTAATTGGCCTCATTCAGGTAAATGACCCAGAGGCATTTGAGGAGTATCGGTCTCAAGTGGGGGCTACGGTAGCCCTATATCAAGGGAAAATTGCAAGCCGAGGATCATTTCGTTCATTCCTCTGGAATGAATTGGAGTGCGATTCGTTTAGTGCATTTGTAGAACTAGAGTTTCCGAGCCTATCGGACTCCCAGGCATGGGCTAGTAGCCCAGAATATCAAGGCTTGCTGCCAGTCAGAAGCAGAGCCATGAAGTTAACCTTATTTTCTGTCGGCGAATAAAAATAAAGCCCAGCTCCTTTTGGGGGCTAGGCTGAATTTAATTCGGAGAAAGAAGAATTACTTCTTCGCTTCCATCGCTTCTTTAGCGGCTGTAATTTCTTTACGACGCTCTTTGCAAGCCCCAGCAATTTCCTGCAAAGCCTTACGAGCACGCGCAGCGGATGCCTTAACACCCTTTTCAATAAACTTTTCGTTTTCTGCTTTATAAGTTTCGAAAGCAGCCAACAATGTATCGTGTTGTGACATCTTGTCTCCTATGTAACCGTTCAATGTGTGAGTAATCAGCTCAGAATTAGTATATCCCTATAAAAACCACAGGATTTGATCGGCGATATCAGGGATAACTCTTAGATGCTATAAATCCTACAAAATACAAAAAACAATAAAAAACTAACGGAGACACACGTGAAAATCATCAATAAGTCGTTTTTCAGGCTCAAAATCGTACTTTCGGCACCCTCCCTCAGGGGTAGCCTCAAGATCTAAAAATAGAGCGCTGGAGTGAGGTAGTAATGTGACCTCCTACTCCCCGCATCCAGTATCAGCCGGCATCAACAAAAATCAAGAGAGAAACCCATGTCCATCAAATATCAAGACTACGCATTTGTTCGAAATAAGCTCCTTAAAAAAGAAGAAGTTGCACTGCTAGATATTCGTGAAGAAGATCCCCATGCTCAAGAGCATCCTTTGTTTGCGGCTAACTTTCCGCTGTCACGTCTTGAAGTTGATGCGTTTAGTAAGCTCCCCAGAAAAGATGTCCCCATCGTCACACTCGATGATGGCGAGGGTTCTGCAGAGTTGGCAGCACAAAGACTCTTAGAGCTAGGCTACTTGGATGTTTCTGTTTTTAAAGGTGGCATTCCTGCTTGGAAAGCAGCTGGCGGTGAAGTATTTAAGGACGTCAATGTACCCAGCAAATCTTTTGGTGAATTCGTGGAATCCAAAAGACATACCCCCTCTTTGTCCGCCCAAGAAGTAAAGAAGTTAATTGATGATCAAGAAGATGTAGTGGTGGTAGACGTACGTCGCTTTGATGAATACAACACTATGAGCATCCCAACGGGCATCAGCGTACCGGGTGCGGAATTGGTATTGCGCGTTCCTGAAATTGCCCCTAATCCAAAGACCAAGATCATCGTGAACTGCGCCGGAAGAACACGCAGCATCATCGGCACTCAATCTCTGATTAATGCAGGCATTCCCAACGAGGTAAATGCTTTGCGTAATGGCACGATTGGCTGGACCTTAGCTGGGCAAGAATTAGATAAGGGGCAAAGTCGTAAATTCAAAGAGGTTAGCGAAAGCACTGCGAGTGAAGCCGCGAAACGTGCACGTAGCGTTGCAGATCAGGCTGGGGTAAAGCGAGTAAAGCTTGCAGATATTGCGCAATGGAAATCCCAAGCAGAACGCACCACCTATTTCTTTGATCCAAGAACCCCTGAAGAATATGAAGCAGGCCATCTTCCGGGATTCCGCTCAACACCAGGCGGACAATTAGTACAAGAAACAGAAATGGTGGCGCCGGTTCGTGGCGCACGTATCGTACTATCTGATCCTGGTGGTGTTCGAGCCAATATGCCTGCCTCATGGCTCGCCCAAATGGCTTGGGACGTCTACGTGATCGATGACATCAAAGCTACCGACCTTACTGAGAAAGGGGTATGGACTCCCGCCCTACCAAGCACGCCTCAAATTCAAACAGTAGATGTCAAGACAGCCTCTTCTTGGCTAGAGAGCGATAGCGCAACCATCTGTATAGATCTGAGCACTCATGCAAATTATGTGAAGGGTCATATTCCTGGAAGTTGGTTTGCACTGCGCTCACAGTTTTCAAACGCGATGAAAAATCTACCAACCGCAAATCGCCTCGTCCTCACGAGCACAACCGGTGAACTTGCCATCTTTGCTGCAAATGAAATACAGGCGCTAACAGGATCAGCGGTTTATGTTCTTGATGGTGGTAATAAAGCTTGGATTGATGCAGGCTTAACTCTTGAAAGAGGTGCCACACACCTAGCGTCGCCTCCGCTGGACCGTTATAAACGCCCGTATGAAGGCACTAGCGTCGATCCAGCAGCAATGCAGGCCTATCTAGATTGGGAGTATGGCTTGGTTGAACAGCTAGGCAAGGATGGCACTCATCACTTCTGGGTTCTATAGTTGATATTGGTAGCGCAGTATTGGCGTTAGCAACTTAGAATGCCTTATGTATAAAACAACTGCAATGGTCATCTTATCTTTAGGTCTTTTAGCCTGCGAGAGGGAAACCTACACTACCTGGTCATGCATCGATAGCGCTGGAATCAAGTATCCGATGGTTCTCAAAAAAGCTCAGATGCAGTTTCAGGATCGTCAGTTTGATTACTGCGGCAGCTTGGGGCCTGTGAGCTATTTTGATGTCAAGTGCCCAGCTCAAATCCAAAGCTCTAGTAAAAGCTTCATACCCAGCTCGGGTCAATTAATTAGCAATGCCAATGAATTTCAGTGCAATGCCCTCTAAGAATCAAAACTCACTCAATCCAAAGAAGCTGTTGCTGACTAAGTGGACGGCAGTTAAACCTATTAATAAACGCAAACACTTTCTCGTTAGCAAGGTCATTATTCCGGAGCCACCTGAAATGCCTATTGAGTTCATTGAGCTAGAAGCTGTCTTTGACAAGAGTGTGCAAATCATTCCTTGGCGAGACCTCAAATTAACAGGGATCTGGCTTCAGGGCTGGGTGTAAAAAAGCCGTCATTGATTGACGGCTTTTTTATTAGCAACAGACTTAAAAATACTTACTTCGTTTTCTTCTTACTAGGAGATGAAGTTCTGAGATCCTCAATGTTTTTCTCAGCAGCATCTGCGACTTGGTTCACAATTTTTCGACCTTCTTTAAACATCTTTTGGCCGGCAGTGGACATGTCATGCACTACCTTAGATAACTTATCAGCATGACCTGGAATCTTATCTTCAACATCTTCAAGCCAACTGACTAAAGAGCTACGAACTTTTTCAAGATGCTTCTCAGTGCCATCTGCTGCGTCATCGCCAATCTCTTTCAGAACTGATTTCACTTTCTTCTGATAAACAGTTGCACGCTTAGCAGCTTCTTTTGCGGCAGATTCCTGGAGCTCTTTGAGCTTTACAAGATCGTTCTTAGCAGCTGACTTGGCACTCTCCATTGCATTTTTCATGCCCCACTGAATTTCCTCTAGATGGTGCGCACTGAGGTCCTTTGCGGCATCCAATAATTTATGGGAGTAATCAAATAACTCCTTTGCCTTCTCTTGTTGCCATGCTTGAATGTCTTTCTTGTCCATTACATTTCTCCTGTA
>NZ_NCFJ01000138.1:0-5582 GCF_002281105.1 Polynucleobacter sp. 35-46-11 | reverse complement strand
ATGCAATATTCGGTGGGGCGAACGACGGGGCTCGAACCCGCGACAACCAGAATCACAATCTGGGACTCTACCAACTGAGCTACGTCCGCCACTGAAGACTTAGATTATAGCTTTTGAGGCAAAACCCTGTCAAAAATGGCTTAGATGCAGGGTTTAGGCGCTTTCAAACTCAAATGCTGCCCAATCGCCCAGGGTCAGGCTAGCATCAATAAAGAAGTCCAAAATGGCAGCCTTGCTTTGTACTTTAGCTAGGGCATGGTGATCAGAAAGGCGCTGACGCCAGTAGCGGGAACCTGCCCTGCCATGTGCCAGGCCCAGAATGTGGCGGGTGAATGCGCCAATATAAAAAGGCTTTCCTTTGGCTTGGCACTCATCAAACCAAGCTTGCACTTGCTTAACCAATGCAATCTGAATGCGATGCCATTCAGTTTCACTGAAGAGGTAGCCAGCCGCATCGCCATCGGTATAAATCATGTCATCCCAGCCCAAAAGCAATGCCGGGAAATGATACGCTGCCCTTCCAACCATGAAGCCATCAAAATCATCCCAGTGACCAGCAATCTGATCATTAGTTTCCAGACCACCATTGAGTAACACCTTGAGATTAGGAAATTGCTTTTGCGCATCTAAGCGAAGCTTGGCAGCCACTTCATAACGTAATGGTGGTTTGCTGCGGTTCTCTTTGGGAGATAAACCCTTCAGCACTGCATTGCGTGCATGAATGGTTACCTGACTAGCGCCCGCATCAGCCACAGCAAGAATAAAGTTCAATGCAAATTGATAATCGACCTCAGAGTTAGCAGCATCCATCGAATCCAAACCAAGCCGATGCTTAACGGTGATCGGAGTATCCACAGCTGCCTTCATTGCTTTAACGCAATCAGCAACGAGTTGTGGCTCAGCCATCAAGCAGGCGCCAAAGGCACCACGTTGTACGCGCTCTGATGGACAACCACAATTAAGATCAATCTCATCGTAGCCCCACTGCTGCGCTAACTCCGCAGCTTTAGCTAAATCAGAAGGTTCGGAGCCACCCAATTGAAGAACAACAGGATGCTGCTCTTGCGAATAATCTAAATGACGCGGCACATCTCCATGAATGAGTGCGCCGGTGGTAACCATCTCGGTATAGAGAATTGCTTCTTTAGTCAGAGAGCGATGAAAAGAACGACAGTGACGATCTGTCCATTCCATCATGGGGGCAACAGCTAAGCGCTTGGGTGTTTTTACAGTCATACCAATATCAAGCTAATACTCTCTGGGTCACAAAAGATCTCTCTTGCCCCGTTACCGGGTCTTTAAATTCAATCTCTTTTGCTAAGAGTTGCAGAGGTTTAGAAAAGTCCAAATCATACTCTTGATAAGGGGTAAGCACAGGGTAGATCTGATCATGCTCAATGGGGATACCCAAGCTATTGAGATGGCAACGCAATTGATGCTTCTTGCCACTACCAGGGGTTAAGCGATATTTAGCCCAGGGTTTATTTACCTCTATCAATTCAATCAAGGTATCAGTATTAGGCACGCCCTCCACCTCTTCCATTTGCAGAAAGTGTTCAGATTCTTCCAATCTACTTTGATAGGTCATTGGCAATTGGTTGATGAGGCAATCTGAATAGGGTGCGATCGCTTCATAGACTTTCTTGACTGCGCGATCTCTAAATAAATTTTGGTATTGGGCTCGCTCTAGTCGATTCACAGAAAAAATCACTAGGCCTGCCGTGTCGCGATCAATCCGATGAATTGGACTCAAGTCCTGAATCCCAGTTTTTTTCTTTAGACGGTTCAGTAGGGTTTGATGTAAATACAGACCGCTTGGCGTTACCGGTAAAAAATGGGGTTTATCTGCAACTAGGATGTGCTCATCCTGAAATAAGATGTCTTCCTCAAAAGGAATTTCTGGTTCCCGGGCTAAGCGCCTGAAATATAGTAAGTGCGTATTAGATATGTAGGCATCGCTTGCAGCAAGTGCCTCACCCTCTTGGTTAAATACCAGACCTTCTTCAAAACGAGCTTCCCACTCACCTCTATCAATATGCGGGAAATTGGCAATAAAGAAATCCAACAGACAGGCGTAATCCTGCCCAGCAGGCAGATACACTTTTGATGAGGAGACTCCTTCAGAATTGACTTTCATTTGGACTAGATTATCCACTCCACCCAGAGGAATAAAACAAACTCAATGCGACCATCCAGAAACCCCTCTAAAATGTGCCAGCAACACCAATAAGAACTAGAAAATAAAAGACAACATGTTTGAACTCTCTGCATTCGACCTTGGCCTTTTACTAGCCTGCGCTTTATTTGCAGGCTTGGTCGACTCCATTATTGGTGGCGGAGGAATGATTCAAGTGCCAGCCCTTTTTGCTGCTTTACCAGGCTTTCCGCCAGCTACCTTGCTCTCTGTGAATAAGTTTGGTTCGATTGTGGGAACTATTGGTTCAGCCATTCAGTACAGCCGGGCCAATAAAAGCCCCTGGGGCTTAGTCATCATTTCATCCTCATTTGCGTTTTTTGCCTCAGTCGCGGGAGCTTACCTTGTCACTCGGTTGCCAACAGAATGGCTCCGAGCTGCTCTACCATTTTTATTGCTAGCACTGCTGATCTTTAATATCAAATCCAGTGCTGGATTAATTCATGCGCCTAAGCACCAACACCACAAACAAAAAGCGATAGCATCGACTGGGGCCAGCATCATTGGTTTTTATGACGGCTTTCTGGGACCTGGAGCTGGCGCCTTTTATAAACTGTTCTATACCCGCGTATTGGGATTTGATTTTTTACGATCTGCAGCACCTGCGAAGTGCCTCAATATTGCCTCCAATTTAGGGGCACTCTGCGTCTTTTTCTATCTCGGTTTTTTTGACTGGCAGCTTGGCTTATTGATGGCTAGCGCTAATCTCGTAGGCGGCCAAATTGGCACTAAGATTGCAATCAAACACGGCAATACCTTTATCCGCAAAGGCTTCTTCATTCTAGTAACCATACTGATTATCAAAACCTTCTACGACGCCTTTCTAAAGTAAATTAAGTTCTAGACAAGCGCTTTGTTGGATCTGGCACTTTTTCGTAGATTTATGGCGGTTTTCATAGTAAATTAGTCATATGCAGTTGCAGTTTATTCACTACAAAAATAGAGGGACAAATGAAAATTTTATTACCAGTTGACGGCTCCAAATCTTCGCTCAATGCGGCCAAGTATGTTGGAAAGTTAGCTAAGGATTTGCGCAGCAAGTGCACAGTTACATTGATCAGCGTTCATGACGATATTGGTCTAGGTCATGTAAAGCAATTTGTCGCCAATAGCGTAATCGATGATTACCTTCGTGAAGTCAGCGAGAAAGAACTCAAGGCAGCTCAGAAAGCCCTTGATACAGCCGCTGTAAAACATAACATGGTGATTAAGCGCGGTAATGTTGCCAATGAAATTATTGCCTTGGCCAATAAAGAGAAATTTGATCTAGTGGTTATGGGGTCAAAAGGTCGTAGTGGCATTGTTGATGCCATCATGGGCTCTGTTGCCCAAAAGGTAAGCAATGCAGCCAAGCAGCCTGTTTTATTGGTTAAATAAGTACAAAGATTAATCATCAGATTAACTTCAATAGGCCGTCCATGTGACGGCCTTTTTTACAGGCTACTAAATGAGTATTTTGCTTCTATTTCTTGCACCAGGCCTATTTGCTTTAATTTGGCTCATCCGCCTGCAGATTTGCTTATCCAGAGTCCGTTATCTAGTGGATACCTACGGCATGGATCGCAAAAAATTGCGTAAGTTGTCATGCAAAGAGCTCAAGAAACTCCGCATATCGATTGATGAACTTCAGCATGCTAATGATGCATTTGCCTTAGAGAATCTTGTTAGGCCATTTAGGACATAACAAACAATAGCCCAAAATTAGTCGGATCAGACTAGGTGTAATTCGACCTTCTTACCTAAGGCAGCAGCATACTTTCGAAGCGTACTTAAACTTGGGGAGTGCTTTCCAGTTGCCAAAGAGCTTTCGAGTCTGGCTATTGCTGGAGCTTGTGTACCCATTCTGCGAGCCACTTCAGCCTGAGATAAACCTGCGGCTTTACGAGCCTGAAGTATTTCATCAAGAATCGCAAACTCCTCTTTATTTAAGCGCTCAACCTCAGCCTTGACTGCTGGATTTTTCAACATCTTGCTAACTGCTTGCTTATGGGTCAATGTCTTTGTCTTCATAATTTCACTTCCCTCATTCTCAACTTGGCTAGCCTTAGTTCCTTATCGGGAGTTTTCTGCGATTTCTTAATAAAACTATGCAACATCACAATCTCTCGCTCCACCACAGTACAAAAGAAAACTCTTGCAATTCCCTCTATACCTTTTAGCCTAAGCTCAAATAAACCACCGCCAAACGAATCAGTATGCGGCAAACCTAAATGCGGCCCATATTCAATCATGCGCTGCGTCAAAGCAATGTAGCGCGCCTGCAAAGAAATAGGTAAATCAAAAATTTTCTCCAATACATCGGGGCTGTAATAGCGAATGGTATAAGTCATTCAATAATGCTAACAAATATGTTAGCATCAAACAACCATGTTGTGCAAGGGCCATCCAAGAGTGAGGGTATATTGGACTCACAAATAAATCCCGTAATCTAGCTAGAACGGATAGCTAATCTTCAGAGGCTATATTGCTCTTTGATTTACCCTCTTAGATAGCTCCTGAGCAGATTCTTTTCGCTCGCTGTAGCGATCCGTCAAGTATTCACTAACTCCACGAGTCAGTAATGTGAACTTATAGAGCTCTTCCATGACATCAACGATGCGATCATAAAAGGAAGATGGCTTCATGCGCCCATCTTCTTCAAACTCTGTAAAAGCCTTAGCAACCGATGATTGATTGGGAATCGTAATCATCCTCATCCATCGTCCCAAGATGCGCATTTGATTCACCGCATTAAAGGATTGCGATCCCCCGCATACCTGCATTACCGCCAAAGTTTTACCTTGAGTTGGTCTAACGGCACCCTCAGACAAAGGAATCCAATCAATCTGTGTTTTTAGCAAGCCGGTCATGGCACCATGTCGTTCCGGTGAGGTCCAAACCATCCCCTCTGCCCACAAAGCCAATTGGCGCAATTCCTGCACCTTCGGATGGGTATCGGGTGCGCCATCAACTAAAGGCAGACCAGTAGGGTCAAAAATTTTGACTTCGCCACCCATAGCGGTTAACAGCCTCGCCGCCTCGAAAGTAAGGAGCCTACTATAGGATCTCTCTCGCAGTGAACCATACAGCAGCAGAAACCGAGGCGCATGATCATCAGCCTGAATACTCAATTTTTCCAATTCAGGAATCTGGAAAAGATCCTCTACTAAAGCTGGAAATTGCAGTGGCGACTCAAACACTTAAGACACATCCTTTTGAAAATACTTTTCCTTAAACCATAAGGCTACAGTGACTAAGCCAATCATGATGGGCACCTCAACTAATGGGCCAATCACTGCCGCAAAGGCTGCTCCAGAATTAATTCCAAAAACTGCAATAGCAACAGCAATAGCCAACTCAAAGTTATTACTAGAAGCGGTAAAGGAAAGCGTGCAGCATCGTTTGTAAT
>NZ_NCFJ01000137.1:0-5615 GCF_002281105.1 Polynucleobacter sp. 35-46-11 | reverse complement strand
CTCTAGGTGCTTAGCAGCTAGGGCGGGATCTTTCTCAGCGGTTATATTGGGGGCTGACTTGGTCAATGTATTTATCTATGGCTAAATGCGTATTAAATGACTTTGGTTTTGTAATAACTA
Source organism: Polynucleobacter sp. 35-46-11 (assembly GCF_002281105.1). NCBI lineage: Bacteria > Pseudomonadati > Pseudomonadota > Betaproteobacteria > Burkholderiales > Burkholderiaceae > Polynucleobacter > Polynucleobacter sp. 35-46-11. Next base: position 5,495 of record NZ_NCFJ01000137.1, on the reverse strand, counting down.
GGGCGGCAAATTTTGCCTCTTTATTCCCATAGAATATCAATATTTAGGGAAAAAAGGCAAAAAGGTTCTATATTTAGTGATATTATGTTTACAGAATTTTTACCTGATTTGACGGAATCGACCCATTGAGCGAAGAGGCAAAGCCCGGAATACAGGAAAGCGAAAAGGATGCAGCAGTAGTCAGCATTGGCTCTAAAGCCGCCTCCGCAGCTATTCCAGCGATGGCCCCATCTAAGGGCAAGGTCAAACTCCCCTCAAAATTAGGCGAACTCCAACAGCGTTTTGGTGCATTAGGTCTACAACAGCGCCTGATCGTACTTGCTGCACTCTTCCTCTTTATTGCAGTCTTGGTCTTTGTTTCAATCTCCGGCCGAAGTAGGGATGACTACCGCGTACTTTTCTCCAGCATTAACGAGCGTGACGGGGCTGCAATCGTAGCTGCCTTGCAGCAGATGAATGTGCCTTACAAGTTCACAGAAGGTGGTGCTGCTATTTTGGTGCCAGAGTCTTCTGTTTATGAAACCCGTTTGCGCCTTGCTGGACAAGGGCTTCCCAAGGCGGGCAACGTTGGTTTTGAGTTGCTTGAAAACCAAAAAATGGGTACCAGCCAGTTCGTAGAGCAGGTGAACTATCAGCGTGGTCTTGAGGGTGAGTTGGCACGAAGCATTAGCTCATTGGCGCAAGTTAAATCTGCCCGAGTGATGTTGGCTATTCCTAAGCAAACCGCATTTATGCGTGAGCAAGAAAAACCCACAGCCTCTGTTGTCGTCACCATGCACCCTGGTCGATTCTTGGATGCCCAGCAAGTTGCTGCCATCACGAATTTAGTAGGCTCTTCAGTGCCTAACTTAGGCCCAGCCAATGTGACGATTGTTGATGCTGAAGGCAGTCTCCTAGCCCCCAATGCCCAGCGTTTAATGGGACTTGATAGCAATCAGTTGAAATATGTAGCAGAACTTGAAGGCGCTTTATCTAAGAGAGTCCAGGCTATCTTAGAGCCCGTTACTGGTAAAGAAAATGTTCGTGCTCAAGTAACGGTTGATATGGATTTTGGTGAGCTTGAGCGAACCGAAGAAACGTTTGGTCGCAACTCACCACCAAATCAATCCTCGATTAGAAGTCAGCAAACAAACGAAGCAGCAACACCTGGATCTGCAGCGGCGGGTGTCCCAGGTGCGCTCACCAACCAACCTCCTGGTGGCGGTCAGGCTCCGATTAATGCAGCAGGCGGAGCTGCTGCTGGGCCGCAGAATCTCAATGCACCGCCATCAAGTTCAAGCTCTACTGCTAGCAACATCAAAAAAGACTCAACAATCAACTACGAGTTAGATCGTGCGATTCAGAGAATTAAATCTGAAAAAGGTCAAGTCCGAAGAGTGTCTGCTGGTGTAGTCGTGAACTACAAGCAGCCTACCGGGGTAGATAAGGATGGCAAGCCACTCAAGCCGGTGCCTTATAACGCCAAAGAGTTGGACCAGATTAATAACTTAGCTCGTGATGCGGTTGGCTTTAATGAGCGTCGTGGCGATAGCGTCAGTGTTGCCAATATTCCGTTTAAGGTTGAAGCTGACGTAGAGCCTCCGTTTTACAAGCAGGCGGGTGTAATTGAGCTCAGCAAAGAGTTCTTTAAGTTTGCGATTATTTTGGGATCTCTAGGTATTATTTTCTTTGGCGTTGTGAAGCCTTTACTGTTTCCTAAGAAGATGGATGAGGCCTTGGAAGAGCAGCGTATTGAAGAAGAGTTTGATGAGAAGATGAAGGCTGAGATGGCCCAAATGGATCCGAAAGCTCGCGACAAGCGTCGCATGGAAATGGAATTGCTCAAAGAGCGTCAGCGAATTGCTGAAGAAGAAGAGCGCGCACGTCTCGAGGAAGAGCGTGCCAAGCTTGAAGAAGATCGTAAACGTGCTGATGAAGAGAAGAAGCAAGAGTACGACGAGCTACTCAAGTACGCGCAAGAATTTGTGGAGGAGAATCCAAAAGTGGTTTCTTCTATCTTTAAAGAGTGGTTGGCGGATGATGCCGAAAAAACGAATACCGCTAACGCAGCTGCCGCTGCTGCTGGTTGAGATAAAGAGTAGATAGACATGGCTGACGAAGAAACCGGCGCCCCCAAACAGCTCTCGATCGCTGAAGCTCTGAAAGAGGGCGTCAAGGGCGCAACTCAATCTGGAAGTTTGACTTTCGAAGAGCTGGATGGTGCTTCGCGCGCTGCCGTGGTGTTGTTAGCAGTAGGTGCTGAATCTGCTGCAAACGTCTTGCGTCAAATGACGCCATTTGAAGTGCAGCGCCTATCTGGAAAGATGGCGGTCGTTCGATCCTTAAGTCGCGATCTTGTATTGCAAGTGTTGCGTCAATTTAAGGACGTCACTGCGAATAACTCACAAGTGGCTTTCGATACCGATTCCTTCATGCAAAACATGCTGACTAAGGCGATGGGTGCTGAAGGTGCTTCTGATTTGCTCGGTCGTTTAGAGTCCACGCTCGACATGTCGGGTATTGAAACTTTGAAGCGTATGGAATCGGATGTTCTGTACGAGATGATTAAGAACGAGCATCCGCAAATTATTGCTACAGTGATGGTGTTCTTAGAGCCGTCGCAAGCAGCCTCTGTTCTCAAGTTGTTTGCTGATGATTTGCGTAACGAATTGATCTTGCGTATTGCCTTGTTAGAGAAAGTCCAACCAGCTGCTTTGAAGGAATTGAACGAAGTCATGTCACGCTCCGCAGGTCCAGATGCCGACTTCCGCAGAAGCACCGTCGGTGGTGTTGTGCCTACTGCAGAAATTCTCAATATGTTGTCCGGTGGCTTGGACAAAGAAGCGCTCAATACGATTCGTAACTTTAATGGCGAATTGGCTGATGCAATTCAAGAGAAGATGTTCGTGTTCGAGGATTTCAACGACATCGAAGATCGTTCGCTACAGACCCTCTTGTTAGAGGTTCCGCAAGAAACTTTGATCGTTGCTCTGAAAGGCGCAAGTCCAAAGTTGCGCGAAAAGTTATTCAAGAATATGGCTAAGCGTGCTGCCGATGGCGTGCGCGAAGATCTCGAGACTCGCCCACCAGTCAAGGTACAAGAAGTCGAAGAGATGCAAAAAGAAGTTATCCGTGTTGCACGTGTCTTGGCTGATGAAGGCCGCATGATCATGGAAAGGGGCAAGTCAGCCGATGCCTTCCTCTGATGAGGACTCCCTGCTGACGAGGTGGGAGCCTCCCTCCTTTGATCCTCCAAAGCCCCCTAAACCTCCTAAGGTTGCGCCTATTCAATACCCTACGGTTGAAGAGGTTGAGGCGATTCGCGACAACGCCTATAAAGAAGCTTATGAGTTAGGCTCAAATCAAGGTTTTGTAGAAGGTAGGGATGCCGGTTACAAAGAAGGCAAGGAATCAGGCTATCGCGAGGGTTATAAACAGGGCTATGTCGAGGCAGACGAAGAAACTAAACGTTTGCAAGATGCACTGGGTCAATTGCTTGAATCAATCACTGGAATGCCTGAGGCCATTGCTGAGCCCCTCACACAACTGAGTTTTGAGATTGCCTCTCGCCTAGCTGCCAATATTTCAATGGAGCGTGCTCCGTTTGTAGCGGCTGTGCAAGAAGCCTTGATGCGTCTTCCACGCCCCGGTGAAAATCTTTACCTGCGTCTGCGAGCAGAAGAGGTTGAGACTTGGAAAAAAATTGTTGATGATCCCGGTCTCCCATTTGCCTGCACTATTTTGGTTGACGCGGATGTACGGCCAGGACATGCTTATGTTGAGGTGAGTGGTGCACGTATTGATGTGGGCCTTGAAGCACGCTTAGCTCTCGTCAGAAACGCCTTAGGTTTGGATGACACTGCTGAAGAGCTCGCAACGGTGAACACAGAAGCCTTGATCGATAGCAGCATCAATATGCTTGAAGACGAATCTAGTGATGACTCTCACTTGGATGAAGAACAGCATCTTGATCCCCCTGACTCTGGTGAGGTGGAGAAAGAGTGAGTCACTTGCAGCCGACTCAATTAGCAGATCAACTGGAGATGCGCAGGCAGCATCTGGCGCAAGCGCCTCGCTCGATTCGTGAGGGTAAGCTCAAGCGGGTATCTGGAATTGTGCTTGAGGTAGAAGGTTTGCCAATGAGTATTGGTACTGGCGCAACCATACTGTCTGAACTTGGTGGCAAAACCTATGATGCGGAATGCATTGGCTTTAACGGTGCCATTACCTATTTAATGCCGATCGACACAATGGAAGGTATTTCTCCTGGAGCTTTGGTTTATCCAGCAGATACCCCCTTTAATTCTGGATCGGGATATACCTCCAATAGCATCGGTGAACCACTACCTATTGGCGAGAGTCTGCTTGGTCGTGTAGTCGATGGCTTGGGTCGTCCGATTGATGGCAAAGGTTATGGGGAAAAACAATTCTCTCCATTTATTCAAAGAACTCTGAATCCCTTGGATCGCACTCCAATTCATGAGCCATTAGATGTTGGGATTCAAGCAGTCAATGGTTTGCTCACAGTGGGTCGAGGACAGCGGGTTGGAATATTTGCTGGTTCTGGAGTTGGTAAAAGCGTTTTATTAGGTATGCTCGCGCGCAACTGTGTAGCTGATGTGATTGTGATTGGCTTGGTGGGTGAGCGGGGTCGTGAGGTGCGTGAGTTTTGTGAAGACACTCTCGGCCCTGAATCATTTAAGCGCGCGGTTGTAGTGGCCGCTCCAGCAGATGCTTCCCCCTTAGCGCGCTCTAAGGGTGCCTCGTATGCAACTGATGTAGCGATCTGGTTTAGAGATCAAGGTAAGCATGTTGTACTGATTGTGGATTCGCTAACGCGCTATGCGATGGCATTACGGGAGATTGGCTTGAGCTTAGGTGAAGCGCCGGTAGCACGTGGATACCCGCCTAGTGTGTTTGCTCGCATGCCTGAGTTAGTTGAGCGCGTTGGTAATGGCGCTAATCCCGATGGATCGATTACGGCGTTTTATACCGTGTTACTAGAAGGTGACGATACGAATGATCCGGTTGCGGATACTGCCCGCGGAATTTTGGATGGTCACTTCTTCTTATCTCGAGAATTAGCAGATAGTGGTCACTACCCAGCTATTGATGTTGAAAAGTCAATTTCTCGTGTGATGCCTAAAGTTGTCTCCAAAGAGCACCTCTTATCTGCGAGGCGCCTAAAGCAACTTTATAGTCGCTATATGCGAGGGCGTGATCTAGTTTCTATGGGCGCCTATATTGCCGGCACCGACCCAGATTTGGATGCAGCGCTCCAGGCTTGGCCAAAAATTCAGGCATTTTTACAGCAAGATGCCGAGCAAGCCATTCCAATCGATCAAACCGAAAAACTTCTTTTCGAGATCGCTCCTCCGGTGGTTTAATTCTTTATGTCTGCAATTGAGCTACTTCTGCGCCTAGCTAAAATCCGCGAGGATCAAGCGATGGCTCGTGCAAAAAGGGCTGCCGGACAGGTTAATCAAACAAAAGCCTTTAAAAATCAAGTACTTGAT
>NZ_NCFJ01000136.1:0-10280 GCF_002281105.1 Polynucleobacter sp. 35-46-11 | reverse complement strand
CAATGGTTCAAGCGGGTAAGGGTATTACTGAAATGCTTTTGGGTAGCGAGGATCTCTAATGCGACATATTATTTCTGTATTGATAGAGAACGAACCAGGGGCACTATCCCGTGTGGTCGGTTTATTTTCTGCACGTGGTTACAACATTGAAACACTCAGCGTTGCTCCTACTGAAGATCCATCGCTTTCTCGTATGACGATTGTCACGATTGGTTCTGAGGATGTGATTGAGCAAATTACAAAACACTTAAATCGCTTGGTTGAGGTGGTTAAGGTATTTGACTTGACTGAAGGTCCTCACATTGAGCGTGAGCTCATGATGATTAAAGTTCGCGCGGTAGGTAAAGAGCGTGAGGAGTTAAAACGTACAACGGATATCTTCCGTGGTCGCATCATCGATGTGACTGATAAGAGTTACACCATTGAATTAACTGGTGATGGCGCCAAATTAGATGCCTTTATTGATTCGATTGATCGTGCATCGATTCTAGAAACTGTCCGTTCGGGTGGTTCTGGTATTGGGCGCGGCGAACGTATCCTCAAGGTTTAATTTTTTTAACTGATTACTGAATTAACTACATTTTCAAAACAAGGAAAGAGCATGAAAGTTTTTTACGATAAAGACGCTGATTTGTCCCTCATTAAAGGCAAAAAAGTGACCATCATTGGTTACGGTTCACAGGGCCACGCACACGCATTGAACCTCAAGGATTCAGGCTGTAACGTCACTGTTGGTTTGCGTAAGGATGGCGCTTCCTGGAGCAAAGCCGCAAATGCCGGCTTGACAGTAAAAGAAGTTGGCGAAGCCGTTAAAGATGCTGATGTAGTGATGATGCTCTTGCCGGATGAGCAAATTGCTGATGTATACAGCAAAGAAGTTCATGGCAATATTAAGCAGGGCGCTGCATTGGCATTCGCTCACGGCTTTAACGTTCACTACGGTCAAGTTCAGCCACGCGCCGACTTGGACGTGATCATGATTGCTCCAAAGGCTCCGGGTCACACTGTTCGTGGTACTTACGCTCAAGGTGGCGGTGTTCCACATTTGATCGCTGTATATCAAGATAAATCTGGCTCTGCTCGTGATGTTGCTTTGTCATATGCAACAGCAAACGGTGGTGGTCGTGCCGGCATTATTGAAACCAACTTCCGTGAAGAAACTGAAACTGACTTGTTCGGTGAGCAGGCTGTTCTTTGTGGTGGCGCAGTAGAGTTGATCAAAGCCGGTTTTGAGACTTTGGTTGAAGCTGGTTACGCTCCTGAGATGGCTTACTTCGAGTGCTTGCATGAGCTCAAGTTGATTGTTGACTTGATCTACGAAGGCGGCATCGCCAACATGAACTACTCAATCTCTAACAACGCTGAGTACGGTGAATATGTAACTGGTCCACGTGTTGTGACTGAAGATACTAAGAATGCAATGCGTCAGTGCTTGAAAGACATTCAGACTGGTGAGTATGCTAAGAGCTTCATCTTGGAAAATAAAGCAGGTGCGCCTACTTTGATTTCACGTCGCCGCTTGAATGCTGAGCATGACATCGAGGTAGTTGGTGCGAAGTTACGTGCCATGATGCCTTGGATTGCGAAGAATAAATTAGTTGATCAAACAAAGAACTAAGCTAAGAACTAAGCAAATAGCAGTTAGAAATTAATAGTAGTAACTAATAAGGCTCAGAACAAAGATGATGTATCCGCACCCCATTATTGCGAAAGAAGGTTGGCCGTATTTGGCATTGGTGGGGGCTTTTACTTTGCTAGTCCACTATCTTGGTGGCATTGCATGGTCATGGCCTTTGTGGATCATCTTTATCTTTGTTCTGCAGTTTTTCCGCGATCCGCAGCGTATTGCTGCTTTAGGTCGTGATCTGGTTTTATCTCCGGCTGATGGTCGCATCGTTGTGGTTGAAAAGGCGAACGATCCTTACGCGGGTCGTGAAGCTTTGAAGATCAGTGTATTTATGAACGTATTTAACGTTCACTCCAACCGTAGCGCAGTCAACGGCTTAGTAAAAGAGATTCAATATTTTCCAGGCAAGTTTGTGAATGCCGATTTAGACAAAGCCTCTACTGAGAATGAGCGTAACGCTGTTGTGATTGATGCCAATGGTCAAATCGTGACTCTGGTTCAGGTTGCAGGACTTATTGCTCGCCGTATTCTTTGCTATATCCATGTTGGCGATAGACTCAAAGCAGGTGAGCGTTATGGTTTTATCCGCTTTGGTTCCCGTGTCGATGTATATTTGCCATTAAGAGCTGAGCCTTTAGTCAGTGTTGGGGATAAAGTTTTTGCCACCAACACTCCATTAGCTCGTGTGCCTGGCTTGGACTAATCAAGCTGTAATAACTGGGAATATTCTGTGACTACATTTCGCCGTCGTGGCCGTATTGATCGCAGCCGCTTAGCGCGTACCCGCACTGAGCGTACTCAAGATGAGTGGGCTGAAGATCTTGGTGACGAAATTGATTTCGAAATAGAAGAGCTGCATGCGGATAAGCCGCGCCATCGCAGCAAAGGAATTTATCTCCTTCCTAATGCATTTACTACTGCAGCCTTGTTCTGCGGTTTCTTTGCCATCGTCAACGCAATGAACCACCAGTTTGAGATGGCTGCGATTGCCATCTTTGCATCTTTAGTTTTGGATGGTATGGATGGTCGCGTTGCACGCATGACCAATACCCAAAGCGCTTTCGGCGAACAATATGACTCTTTGGCTGATATGGTGTCATTTGGTGTAGCCCCAGCTTTAGTTGCTTATGAGTGGGCTCTAAAAGATTTGGGTAAGTGGGGTTGGTTAGCTGCATTTACCTATTGCGCAGGTGCGGCTTTGCGCCTTGCCCGCTTTAATGTCAATACTGGTGTGGTTGATAAGAAGTTTTTTCAGGGCCTGCCCAGTCCAGCCGCTGGTTCGTTAATGGCAGGTTTTATCTGGTTGGCTGACGACAATAAGATTCCAGTGCGAGACAGTGCGATTCCTTGGATTACTTTTTTCTTGGCGGTTTATGCTGGCTTAACCATGGTGTCTAATGCCCGTTTTTATAGCGGTAAGGCTTTGGATGTTCGCTACCGCGTTCCATTTGGTGTGATGGTTTTGATGATCCTCTCCTTTGTGTTGATCTCCTCCAACCCCCCACTTACCTTATTTGGCCTCTTTGTGGTGTATTCCATTTCGGGTTACGTCATTTGGGCATGGGAGCGGCTGAGCGGTCGCCGTTTTGGCTAAAACTGGATTTTTAGGTTATATTTAATCCATGTTGATGAATTTCTCACTTTCTAACTTGCCTAGCGGGAAACTACTTCTAGCACTAAGCCTACAGCTTGGGGCAGGTAAGGCCTGAGTTAATGAGATCAAAGTAATTCATTAGCCACGACATACCAGCCCCAGCAAATTGCTGGGGTTTTTGTTTTTAGATTGACAATGAAGTTGTAAACAAAATTAAGCAATATTGAACCGGAGAGTAGTGATGAGTGACAAAGTAATCATTTTTGATACCACCTTGCGTGATGGCGAACAGTCGCCTGGTGCCTCAATGACTAAGGACGAAAAGGTCCGTATTGCTCGCCAATTGGAGCGCCTCAAGGTTGATGTGATCGAGGCTGGATTTGCTGCTAGCTCTGAGGGCGACTTTCAAGCCATCTCTGCAGTAGCAGCTGCCGTCAAGGATTCCATCGTATGTTCACTTGCCCGTGCCAACGATAAAGACATTACTCGCGCTGCTGACGCTTTAAAGGCCGCTAATGCCAAACGGATTCATGCTTTTTTGGCAACTAGTCCATTGCATATGGCGGTGAAATTGCGCATGTCTCCAGAAGAAGTATTTGAGCAAGCTAAGCGTTCTATTCGCTTTGCCAGAAACTTGGCAGATGATATTGAGTTCTCAGCGGAAGATGGTTATCGCTCAGAAATGGATTTCTTATGCAGAGTGGTTGAGGCGGCAATTAATGAGGGTGCTAGCACTATTAATATCCCCGATACCGTAGGTTATGCGACCCCAGAGTTGTATGGCGAATTCATGAAGACCTTGCGCACCCGTGTCCCAAATTCAGATAAAGCAGTCTGGTCAGTTCATTGCCACAATGACTTGGGTATGGCCGTTGCCAACTCCTTAGCTGGTGTCAAGATTGGTGGCGCACGTCAGATTGAATGCACCATTAATGGTTTGGGTGAGCGCGCTGGCAATACGGCATTAGAAGAGATTGTCATGGCTTTGCGTACGCGTAAAGATTATTTCGATATGGTCTGCGGTATCGATGCTACTCAAATTGTTCCTGCCTCTAAGTTGGTTTCTCAGATCACGGGTTTTGTGGTTCAACCCAATAAAGCAGTTGTTGGGGCGAATGCATTTGCCCATACTTCAGGCATCCATCAAGACGGTATCCTGAAGAATCGCGATACCTATGAAATTATGCGTGCAGAAGATGTGGGCTGGTCTGCCAATAAGATTGTGTTGGGCAAGTTGTCTGGACGTAATGCATTCAAGCAACGCTTACAAGAGTTGGGTATTGCAATTGAAGCTGAAGCAGATTTGAACGAAGCATTTGTTCGCTTCAAGGCATTGGCAGATCAAAAATCAGAAATATTTGATGAGGATATTATTGCCATCATGTCTAATTCAGCTGCTGCTGAGGCAGGCGAGTTTTATAAATTTATTTCTTTGAGTCAGTTTGAGTCAGCATTCTGAAACAGGTGAGCGACCAAAATCTAAAGTCACCTTTCGAGTGGGCGAAAAAGAGGCAAGCTCTGAGGCTGAAGGTAATGGACCGGTTGACGCTAGCTTGAATGCGATTGAAGAGATTGTGAAGAGCGGGGCAGAGCAGTTGCTTTACTCTGTCAATGCAATTACCTCAGGCACCCAATCTCAAGGCGAGGTTACCGTCAGACTTGCTAAAGGTGGCCGTATCGTCAATGGTGTTGGAACTGATCCAGACATCATTGCTGCCTCAGCAAAAGCCTATTTATCGGCCTTGAATAAGCTCCACGACCCAAGCCAGGCCAAGTTAAATGCCCAAATGACCCCTTAATTTCAATATAAGTTATTGATTTATATAGTTTTATTCATTTAAAGCCCCTCATTGGTCCATAAACGGCCAGTTTTGGGGTGGATAGCCCCTGAATAGGTGATCTGCTACAATTCGATGGCTTTGATTTTTAAAGCTTTTTTTGTTTTATTTGATTAATAAATGCACGACACGATTTGGGTGAAAGCTCAGGTGTTCGCAAGTAAGGAGTATGAAAATGGCAGTTGCTGATATTAAAACGGCGGAAATCGTCAAAGAAAACGCGCGCAGCGCAAACGATACGGGTAGCCCTGAAGTTCAAGTTTCATTGCTAACAGCCCGCATCAATGAATTAACCCCCCATTTCAAAGCTAACGCTAAAGATCATCACAGCCGTCGTGGTTTGTTGAAGATGGTTTCACGCCGCCGCCGCCTTTTGGATTACCTCAAAGGCAAGGATTTGGGTCGCTATCGCGCATTGATCGAGAAATTAGGTCTCCGTAAGTAATTCTTATCGGTATTGCAATGCCATCTATCTTAGGGTTGTTTCTTAGCAGAATCAGTCTTAAGCAGGTGGCATGTTTTTTGAGCGCTTCAAGATTATTTGTGTAGGGGATCGTGTCATTCCAATGAGTTTCTGGGTTGAAGAATCCAGTGCCTCCCTGGAATGGCATCCCTTGTGATCTTCAAACGCTCCAGTGTTGTCGTGACACTGCTTTATCCCACGACAAGCGTGAAATCCATGTGGCTTTTGCGTGAACAATTTGGAGAAGATCAGAATGACTATGTTTAAAAAAGCAGTAAAGACGTTTCAATGGGGCAATCATCAGGTAACAATGGAAACAGGCGAGATTGCTCGTCAAGCTGGTGGTGCTGTCATTGTTAATGTTGATGACACAGTAGTAATGGGCACAGTAGTTGCCTCTAAATCAGCTAAGCCAGGCCAGTCTTTTTTCCCATTGACTGTTGATTATCTCGAGAAAACTTACGCCGCAGGAAAAATTCCTGGTGGCTTCTTCCGTCGTGAAGGTCGTCCATCAGAAGGCGAGACATTGATCTCCCGTTTGATCGATCGTCCATTGCGTCCATTGTTTCCAGAAGGCTTCTTGAACGAAGTGCAGGTAGTAGTTCATGTGTTGTCGATCAACCCAGACGTTCCAGCTGATATTCCGGCATTGATCGCTGCTTCTGCAGCTTTGGCTGTTTCGGGCATTCCATTTGCTGGCCCAGTTGGCGCGGCACGTGTTGGTTACGCTAACGGTCAATACCTTTTGAACCCAACTCGTACAGAGCAAGCTGCTAGCGAGATGGATTTAATTGTTGCTGGTACACAAGCCGCTGTATTGATGGTTGAGTCAGAAGCTAATCAGTTGTCTGAAGAAATCATGTTGGGTGCAGTTGTATACGGTCACGACCAAATGCAAACTGCCATCAATGCAATTAACGAACTAGTAACTGAAGCTGGCAAGCCAGAGTGGGATTGGACTGCTGCTCCTAAAGATGAGCCATTCATTGCTAAGGTCACTGCATTGGCTGAAGCGCCATTGCGCGAGGCTTATCAGATTCGTCAAAAGGGCGCTCGTTCAGACAAGCTCAAAGAAATCACTAAAACAGTGGTAGCTAAGTTACAAGAAGAGGGTGATGTTGACGCTGTTGCTGTTAACGACATCTTGTTTGAAATCGAAGCGAAGATTGTTCGTAGCCAGATTTTAAATGGCGAGCCACGTATTGATGGTCGCGATACACGCACTGTTCGTCCGATCGAAATTCGTAATGGCGTATTGCCACGCACACACGGTTCAGCATTGTTTACTCGTGGTGAGACACAGGCTCTCGTAGTAGCTACTTTAGGTACTGCACGTGATGAGCAGATCATTGATGCACTCGAAGGCGAGTACCGTGATCGCTTTATGTTCCACTACAACATGCCTCCGTTCGCTACTGGCGAAACTGGTCGTGTAGGTAGCCCTAAGCGTCGTGAAATTGGTCATGGCCGTTTGGCTAAGCGCGCATTGATTCCGGTATTGCCAAGTGCAGAAGATTTCGCATATAGCATTCGTGTAGTTTCAGAAATTACTGAGTCCAATGGTTCTTCATCCATGGCTTCCGTTTGCGGTGGCTGCTTGGCAATGATGGATGCTGGTGTTCCAGTTAAGGCGCACGTTGCCGGTGTTGCAATGGGCTTGATTTTGGACGGCAACCGTTTTGCGGTATTGACAGACATCTTGGGTGATGAAGATCACTTAGGTGATATGGATTTCAAAGTAGCCGGTACCGCTAACGGTATTACTGCTTTGCAAATGGACATTAAGGTTCAAGGTATTACTAAAGAAATTATGCAAGTTGCATTGGCTCAAGCTAAAGAAGGCCGTTTGCACATTTTGAGCAAGATGCAAGAAGCGATGGGTTCAGTTCGCACTGAATTGTCTGCACATGCTCCACGTATGGTTTCTTTCAAGATTCATCCAGACAAGATTCGTGAAGTCATCGGTAAGGGCGGCGCAACAATTCAAGCCTTGACTAAAGAAACTGGTTGCAGCATCGACATTAAAGACGACGGTACTGTAACCATTGCTTCTACTTCTGCTGAAGGCATGGCTGAAGCAAAAGCACGCATCGAAGGCATTACCGCTGAAGCTGAAGTAGGCAAGATCTACGAAGGTCCAGTAGTGAAGTTGCTCGAGTTTGGTGCTTTGGTAAACATTCTTCCAGGTAAAGATGGCCTCTTGCACATCTCAGAAATTTCTAATGAGCGTGTAAAAGAAGTTAAAGACTACTTAGCAGAAGGCCAAGTGGTTCGCGTGAAGTTGTTAGCTGCTGATGAGCGTGGTCGTTTGCGTTTATCTCTCAAAGCTGCGATGGCTGATGAAGGTGGCACGATTGCTCCTTTGACGGGTGCTGAAGCTACTGCTGAAGCCGCTCCTACATCTGGCGAATCTGCTTAAGTAAAGTCAGCGAGCGGGAGTTCATATGCGTGTAATGGAAATCAAAGAATTTGGCGCACCAGAGATGCTGGTGGCTGCCACTCGTCCTGACCCGGTGGCTCCGGCTGCTGGTACGGGTGAGATTTTGATTAAGGTGATTGCTGCTGGAATTAATCGTCCAGACGTTTTGCAACGCAAAGGCCATTACCCGGTCCCAGCAGGCGCATCTGATATTCCTGGTCTCGAGGTGGCTGGTGAGATTGTTGGCGGTGATTTAGCTCATGCTGACAATCTGTTTGGCCTCAAAGTTGGCGATAAGGTTTGTGCGCTTGTGCAGGGTGGTGGTTACGCAGAACTGTGTACGGCTCCTATTGCGCAATGCTTACCTTATCCAAAAGGGTTTACAGATCAAGAGGCAGCGTCCTTGCCTGAAACTTTTTACACCGTATGGAGCAACGTCTTCATGCGTGGCGAGTTATCTGAAGGTGAAACCTTGCTAGTGCAAGGCGGCTCTAGCGGTATTGGAGTCACTGCGATTTTGATTGCAAAAGCCTTGGGTCATAAAGTATTTGTTACTGCTGGTACCGATGAGAAGTGCGCAGCTTGCGTAGCTTTAGGTGCTGACTTGGCGATCAATTACAAGACACAAGACTTTGTAGAAGAAGTGAAAAAGGCAACTGACGGTAAGGGTGTCAATGTGGTACTCGACATGGTTACTGGTGCTTACGTACAAAAAGAAATTGATTGCTTAGCTGATGATGGCCGCATTGTGATTATTGCGATCATGGGTGGATCAAAGGCTGAAGTAAATACTGGGCAAATTTTGCGTCGTCGTCTAACCATCACTGGTTCTACATTGCGCCCACGTCCTGTGTCATTTAAGAAGCAGATTACCCAGCAGTTACATGCGCGTATTTGGCCTTTGCTAGATGCGGGTAAGTTAAAGCCAGTGATTTATAAAACATTCACCTTAGACCAAGCGGCTGATGCCCATCGTTTGATGGAGTCTTCTGAGCATGTTGGCAAGATCGTGTTGACCGTTTAAGTATTGAGCTAGATTTAATGCGTCCACTCACTGTTATCGGCAACTGGAAAATGAACGGTAGTCTTGCAAGCAATGCAGACTGGGTCAAGACCGTTTGCCGTGGTATGGAGCAGGGGATGCCAGCAGGCCGAAAGTATGCAGTTTGTGTGCCGGCGCCTTACTTAGCGCAGTGTGGTGATTTGATTCGTGATTGCTCATTAGCTTTTTTAAGCTTGGGCGCTCAAGATGCTTCGGCTTATGCTGATGGCGCGTATACCGGCGAAGTTGCTGCCTTTATGCTGAAAGAGTTAGATTGCACCTACGTGATTGTTGGTCATTCTGAGCGTCGCCAATACCATCGGGAGACTGATGAGCAGGTCGCCGAGAAGGCCCTTCAGGTGCTCGATAATGGCATGATCCCAGTGATTTGTGTCGGTGAGTCTGCTGATGAACGTAACTCTGGTCGTGAGGTTGAGATAGTGCGAGGTCAAATTTCAAAGCAGGTCGCTATTTTGCAAGACCGTTTGGCTGACTGCCTGATTGCTTATGAGCCTATTTGGGCTATCGGCACGGGTAAGGTGGCAAGCGCTCAGATGGCTCAAGATATACACCGAGCAATTCGCTTGCAATTGGCGGAATTTGATGAAGATGTAGCTTCCCACGTGGGAATTTTGTACGGCGGCAGCGTTAAACCTGATAATGCCGTTGAACTGTTTGCAATGCCGGATATTGATGGTGGATTGATTGGGGGAGCCTCATTGAACCCACAAGATTTTCTAGCTATTTGTCAGGCCTAGATTTTTTATTTGGAGATAAGCCATGGAATGGTTTAAGACTTTATTGATCGTTTTGCAGGTAATTTCAGCTTTGGCTGTGATCTTGCTTGTGTTGCTTCAACAGGGGAAGGGCGCTGATATGGGCGCTGCTTTTGGTTCTGGATCCTCTGGCAGCCTTTTTGGCGCTAGCGGTTCAGCCAACTTCCTATCCCATACAACCGCTATTTTTGCGGCAGTCTTTTTTGTCTGCACTTTAGGGATTACTTGGATTGGCAATAAAAAGGAAGTTAGTCCTGGTGTTTTGTCTGGCACAGTAGCGCCTGTTGCGGCTCCAGCCCCAGCGCCTGCTGCACCAGTCCAGGATCCAACTAAGCCAGCGGTTCCGAAGTAAAAATTAGATTTAAGCACTTTCTGCCTTTATTTTTGGGGTAAGGAAGTGGTGCAATGCAGTAGAATTGTCAGGTTTTACAAGATGCCGACGTGGTGAAATTGGTAGACACGCTATCTTGAGGGGGTAGTGGCTTAGGCTGTGCGAGTTCGAGTCTCGCCGTCGGCACCAA
>NZ_NCFJ01000005.1:0-32620 GCF_002281105.1 Polynucleobacter sp. 35-46-11 | reverse complement strand
TTTATTAATTAAAACTCCCGAGGCCTCTGAATTAATGCCAGTGGCAATGATGAAAGTAGAGGGGCCATATCAATTTATCCAACCGTGGACTCATTACCAATTTCAAAAAAGCATATATGAGCAACTAACAATTGGTCAAAAGATCATGCTAAGACTGGGGCCTCAAAATGAATCTGCAGTGAAAGCGAAATTAAAATATTTTCGGGAACTGATTAATCGCCCCATACCGGCGAGAGATGGCTAAATCAGGAACATGTTGTTGTAATGCAATATTAAGCAAAGTAGAATTCAAGTAATGCGGGACTTAAAAGCCCACAATTCTCTGCTCTACCGACTGAGCTACCAGGCCAAAAGATAGACGCCGTATTTATGCCCTGGTATACGCACAAAATTATTCAGCGTAGATTTTGGATCTAGCAAGATGTATTTTTCTATAACTATCAATTAGGCGGTGGTGCCTATCGAGACCCTCCAACTTCATGCTGGTTGGGCTCAAGCCATGGAAACGGATTCTTCCGTCCACTGAGCCGATGACTGCGTCCATTCTCTCATTGCCAAACATTCGGCGAAAGTTGACGATATAGTCATCAAGCTCCAAATCGTCATTTAGCAAAATCTCTAATACAGCATTTAAAGCTTGATAAAACAATTTGCGCTCAACAGTATTGTCGTTGTATTGGAGGAAGGCACCCACGAGCTCATGCGCTTCTTCAAATTGCTTTAAGGCAAGATGAATAAGTAGCTTTAACTCTAAAACTGTTAACTGACCCCACGGCGTATTTTCATCAAATTCGATACCGATCAATGTGGCAATATCGCCGTATTCATCTAGCTCATTATTTTCTAAACGCTCAAGCAGTCGGCCTAAGCTGGCGTCATCTAAGTTGGATAGATTCAAAATATCGGCACGGAACAATAGCGCCTTATTGGTGTTGTCCCAAATTAAATCTTCCACTGGATAAACCTCGGAGTAGCCGGGCACCAGGATTCTGCAAGCAATTGCCCCCAGCTGGTCATACACTGCAACGTAAGCTTCTTTGCCAATGGATTTAAGAATGCCGAATAAAGTAGCTGCCTCCTGCGCATTAGAGTCCTCACCTTTGCCAGAGAAATCCCATTCAACAAAACCGTAATCCGACTTTGCGCTGAAGAATCGCCAAGAAACAATCCCGCTCGAATCAATAAAGTGTTCAACAAAATTATTTGGCTCGGTGACCGCTTCACGTGCAAAAGTGGGTGGGGGTAAATCATTCAGCCCCTCCAGACTTCGACCCTGTAGCAACTCCGTCAAACTCCGCTCTAGCGCTAGCTCTAGACTTGGGTGTGCACCAAACGATGCAAATACTCCACCTGTTCGAGGATTCATCAAAGTAACGCACATGACAGGATAGACACCGCCCAACGATGCATCCTTAACCAATACCGGAAAGCCCTGCCCTTCAAGGCTCTCAATGCCGGCCAAAATACTGGGATATTTTGCAAGTACTGCTTGCGGGACATCTGGCAAAGCGATTTCACCTTCAAGAATCTCACGCTTAACTGCGCGCTCAAAAATCTCTGAAAGGCACTGCACCTGGGCTTCAGCCAGCGTGTTGCCGGCACTCATGCCATTGCTGACATACAAATTTTCAATGAGGTTAGATGGAAAATAAACAGTCTGACCATCGGACTGACGGATATACGGTAGAGAACAAATACCGCGCTCGCTATTTCCAGAATTGGTATCGATTAAATGTGAGCCGTGTAGCTCAGCATCAGAATTAAAAATATTGAGGCAATACTCATCAAGAATTTCTTTTGGTAGCGCATCTTTAGATCCGGGCTTAAACCAACGCTCATTTGGGTAATGCACAAAAGCGCTGTTGGCGACCTCTTCACCCCAGAATGCGCCAGCATAAAAATGATTATTACTAAGTCGCTCGATGTACTCACCCAAGGCTGAGGCTAGGGCGCTTTCCTTCGTAGAGCCTTTGCCATTCGTAAAACACATTGGCGAGTGCGCATCACGAATATGCAAAGACCATACATTCGGTATGAGATTGCGCCATGAGGCGATTTCGATCTTAATTCCCAGGTTTGCTAACACACCAGACATATTCTCAATGGTTTGCTCTAGCGGTAAATCCTTTCCTGGGATATAAGTACTTGCGTCGGAGGCCGAACTCAAAGCCAATAGACTCTGCGCATCAGCATCTAGGTTCTTGACCTCTTCAATGACAAATTCTGGGCCTGCTTGAACAACTTTTTTAACCGTACAACGCTCGATCGATCGCAAAATACCCTGACGATCGTTTGCAGAAATATCCTCTGGTAACTCAACCTGGATTTTAAATATCTGTTGGTAGCGGTTTTCTGGGTCGACAATATTGTTTTGCGAAAGACGAATGTTCTCAGTTGAAATATTGCGTGTATCGCAATACAGCTTTACAAAATAGGCTGCACATAAGGCTGATGAAGCCAGAAAGTAATCAAAAGGCCCAGGAGCCGAGCCATCGCCCTTGTATCGAATGGGCTGATCGGCGATCACCGTGAAGTCGTCAAACTTGGCCTCAAGACGCAACTTATCGAGAAAGTTAACCTTTATTTCCATGGAAATGATTCCGAAATGATATGAGCGCTATTATCCGTCGCAACAGCGATGCTGTGTGCCGCATCAACAAGCCCAAAGAATCATTGCCGGCAACTAATGGCGCATCTTCTTACTGTTCAGCCTTATTGCGTGAAGTATCGATTCCCAAAGCCTTTAGTTTGCGGTAGAGATGGGTTCGCTCTAGGCCCGTGTATTCAGAAATCTTAGTCATGCTACCGCCCATGATGATCATTTGATGCTCAAAGTAAGCTTTTTCGAATAAGTCCCTAGCCTCGCGCAGCGGTAAATCAAAATAGGTTTTTGCAATCCCGCTGATGTATTCACTATCCTGAACTTGCGGCGCCTGCTCGCTGATGATCGCTTTAGGACTTGGGGTTGATGAAGGCGTTGTGGATGCCTTTTCTTCAACGGGCTCAATGTACTTAGGTGAGCTCTCAAGCGCCTTGTTGACGGTCTTGAGTAATTTTTGAAGTGCGATAGGTTTTTCTAAGAAGTTGAGTGCCCCAATGCGCGTGGCTTCGACGGCCGTATCAATCGTGGCATGTCCTGACATCATGACTACTGGCATCGTCAGCTGCCCCGTCTTGGACCACTCTTTCAGCAGGGTAATGCCGTCAACGTCTGGCATCCAGATATCGAGCAAAACGAGATCGGGGCGCATTTGCTCACGGATAGTGCGCGCCTGCACAGCGCTCTCCGCTGCATAAACAGTGTGGCCTTCATCCGTCAGAATCTCATTGAGAAGCTCCCGAATTCCCATCTCATCATCGACCACCAAAATACTTGCCATTCTTATGCTGCCTCTTTTGCCAGATTCATAAACAAAATTGATATTTGCGCACCGATCACTTCAT
The DNA here is from genome assembly GCF_002281105.1 of Polynucleobacter sp. 35-46-11. Classification (NCBI taxonomy): domain Bacteria; kingdom Pseudomonadati; phylum Pseudomonadota; class Betaproteobacteria; order Burkholderiales; family Burkholderiaceae; genus Polynucleobacter; species Polynucleobacter sp. 35-46-11. The sequence continues at coordinate 29,176 of NZ_NCFJ01000005.1, read as the reverse complement.
CTCCCTGCATGCGATTCCGAACTTCAATTTTGGCACCGTGATCATCCACGATTTTCTTCACTACTGCTAAGCCCAATCCAGTGCCCTTCCTCTTCGTCGTTACATAGGGCTCAAAGGCTCTTGCCAATATCTTAGCCGGAAACCCTGAACCACTATCACTTATTGTTAAACGTACCGCATATTGCGGCACACCATTCAATTCACCGTAGGGCACTAATTCGGTTTTCACTTCAACTGGCTCGGCTTGATGCGCTCCCTCAAGAGTAGCATCTTGTGCGTTTTGTAAAAGATTATGAATAATCTGTCTCAGTTGTGTAGGGTCGCCCATAATGCTTGGACAGCGTGGATCAAGCTGAGTCTTTAAAGGACTTCCCTCATACAAACCTAGAATCTCTTGCGTCAAAGTATTGATCGATACTGATTTCAATTGTGGGCTCGGCGTCTTAGCAAAATCCCTGAAATCATTCACCATTTCTTTCATCGCTTGCACCTGCCCAATAATGGTCTCAGTACTGCGATTCATCATCTCTTCCTGTTCCGGGCTCAATTTACCAGCCAACTTATGCTGCAATCTCTCTGCTGAGAGCTGAATCGGGGTTAGTGGATTCTTAATTTCATGGGCCAAGCGCCTAGCTACCTCACTCCAGGCAATGGAGCGCTGCGCACTTACGACGTCGGTGATGTCATCAAATACCACCATACGTAAATCTGCAGTCAACTCGGTTCCGCGGATGAACAAAGTCACGCCAGGTTCATTTTCAAACTCATTCGTGCTGTGAAGCTGAATTTGCTTTTGCCAAACTGGTGCCGACTTATGTGCGCCCACACCTTGCTGGTTCCCCTCCACACCAACTGCCAGCTTCATCGTAGCAAAACCTTCTTTTATGGCTTGGTCAAACTCAATTAGACCTGAGATATCACTTAATGGGCGCCCATCCATTTGCGTTAAGTCTTGCGCAAAGATTCGATCGGCGCCAGCATTGCTAGAAACCACATTGAAATTCTTATCAAAAATACAAACACCAGCAGTAAGGTTACCTAAAACCGTCTCTAAAAAAGACTTCGATTCCTGTAAGGAAGTTCTTGTATCAGCCAGTTGGCGTGTCATCACATTAAACTGACGCGTCAACATCCCCAGCTCATCGCCCGTGTCTAGCTCTGGTCTGGGCGATAAATCACCTTGGGCAACTGCTTGCGTTCCTTGTAATAGCATGAGCAAAGGCCTGGCCAGCTGGCGACCCAAAACTAAAGCCAATGTCACGGCCACAAATAAAGCAAAGAACAAGGTTAATGTCAGCGTGCCCACAAACATTTTTCTTAGGCCTGTTCGACCCAATGACTTCCCTTGATAATCGCTATAGGCAGACTCAACTGCAACGATATTTTTCGCCAATGGGCCGGGAATGAAGCGCACTAACTGCAAAAAATATTTATCGTCTACTTCTTTGCCGGCACCTAACTTACCTGGGATCTGCTTCTTGCGCACAATCGGCACAATCGCTCTTACCCTATAGCCGTTCTGCCCCCCATCCATTTCAGTTTGCTCTACAGCCGTAATGCCTTTCTTTTTAAAGGCCTCGGCAATCACGTCAGCACTTGGTGCGGGCAAATATTTTTTAGGCTTTGACTCACTGGTCAAAATCAAATTACGTTGAATACTAAAAAGACTCACTTCTTGAATGCCAAATTGATTGCGGATCTTCATTACCATCGCGCCAACTTGCTCAGAACTGGTGCCCGATGGTACCTGCACTATTTGCTCGGCAATATAGCTACCCTCTGCCAGAATCTCTTCTTGCGCAATACGAAGAGTAACGCGCCCCAACTCGAGACCAGCATCTAGTGCAGACTCTACTTGGACATCAAACCAAGTTTCGATACTCCGAGAAACGAACTGCAGGGAGACGCCATACAAAATTAATCCCGGAACGACACCCACTAAAGCAAAAATCATGGCCAACTTCGCCACTAAGCGCGTACCAAATCGACCCTTGCGCCAACGAATGGCAATCACAATCACTAAAGTGAGAATCACCAAAGTCAGACAAATACCAATGATGACATTAGCTGCATAGAGCCAAATAAAGTAGTTATCAAAAAATTCGGTGTTTGATGTGGCAATCGATAAGAGTACAAGCAATAGCAGTGCAAAGGCGCCAATCACCGCCATTGCTATAGGTAGCGCACGTCTTTTCCAGGCGTCTTTCTCAAACGCGTTTGAGCCAATGAAGTCTAAAGATATCTTCATCGTTTAATTAGGTTGGGGCCATTTGGCGAAAATGGAAAGCGCACCCAGTCACTCGTCACATTCCAGTCACGATTGTTAAGGGCATTTACCTGGAAAGGTTTAGGTAACTTGCTCAAATCCAAGCTCATTCTTAATGCAGCAGTGTAAGACTTGCTAGGGTCAATTTGACCACTGTCAATTACCCGCCAACCTCCAATACCACCCACTGCTTGCAAAGCCTCAAAGATCGTTCTTGCAGAAAAAGTAAAGCCTTCAGATGCAATACGATATTGCTGAGTCATTGGTTGGTAGGATAAGCGCGTTAACCGTTGAGCAAGCGCGGGCTTCTCATCAAACCAATACCAACGCGAACGAGTTACATCAAACTCCGTCTGAAAATATAAAACAACACCTTTTTGCACTGCATCTTCTAAGCCTGGTGTTAATTCAATCTTAAACGTGGCATTTAATAGCCAGTCGTTATCCACCCGCTCAAGCTCAGCAGATTTCAGTTTGATTCCCTCTGCAATTGCAGCGGCTGAAAATAGACTCAGCGCCAGCAAACTACAAAGAATGAATTGTTTAATGCTTTGGCTCATGGCCTATTTTTCTTAAACAAAGCATAGTAAAAACCATCATTTAGCTCCGCAGGCAAAATTTGTCCGGGGGCGCTTAATCGTAACGCATCAAGATGCTCTGTCGCAAACCACCTCACCTGCCCTTCGCCTTCTTCAGGAAATACCGAGCAAGTCACATACAAGAGCGTACCGCCAACCTTTAACATCTTCCAGACTTGCTCCAAAATGGCGCGCTGTCGTGCTTGCAGCGCTTTAATGTCTGCTTCACGACGCAAGAAAGGTATGTCTGGATGTCTCGCAACAATGCCCGATGCTGAGCAAGGCGCATCCAAAAGAATTTTATCGAACGCCTTTCCATCCCACCAGACTGACTTTGAGGCATCGCCGCGTACAACTCGCACTGCATCAGACCGAAGTCGCAAACGATCCAGGTTGCCGCCAATTTTTCCAAGACGTTCGCCATCGAGCTCCAAAGCAATCATCTCGCATTGCGCCAACTCTAGTAGATGGGCTGTTTTTCCTCCGGGAGCAGCGCAAGCGTCTAATATCCGCTCACCCGGTTTTGGATCAAGCAACACAGCTGCAATTTGTGCACCTGCATCCTGAACTGAAACTGAACCACTATAAAAACCAGGCAAATCAGAGACGGGTACTGGCTCACGCAACAACAAAGCCGAATCCAATGGAATTCCGGCAACGCTGGTGATGGGCTCTGCCGTAATACCAACTTCATGCAATAGGTCTTGGTACTCCTGGCGCGTGTGTTGTTTAGCGTTTACTCGCAATATCAACGGCGCACGTTGCGCTTGCCGAATGAGCATGGCCTGCCAAGACTTGGAATAATTACGCTTCAGGCTAGCCCTCCACCAGGGCGGGAAAAACATAGGAATAGGGTCTGGTGGATAAGGCTTTTCATTCTCTGCCTGAACCGCAAGGCTCACCTTCCGAAGAACGGCATTCACCAACCCTTTGGCATACATTGTGGGCTCGTATTCGCTACAGGCTTTTACTGCTTGATCGACAATCGTATGTGCTGCGTAGCCCTTACCCTCAACTCCATTCTGAAAAAACAAGGCGATTGAAACACTGAGCAAATACTCTACTTCTTGAGGTGGCGCTTTTGGAATGAACTGTTTAATAAACTCATGTGATCTTACCCACTTACGTAGAGCGTCAAATGTGAGACTTTGCACGATGGGGCGCTCATGGGCTTCTAGCTGATCCAAAACCTCTGTAAGCGACCGGCCCACCATTACCTCGCCAATTGCTTGCGCTGAAATAGTAATCGCCTCCGATAGCGGGAGAGTGCGTGGTGTTTTTTGGTCGATCAAATTACTCCGCTCCGGGGTAAACCCCGTTTTTAGCCATGCTGATTAAACGAGCTACTCGCTCCTCCATTGGGGGATGAGTAGAAAAAAGTTGCGAAAGTCCGCCAGCAGCCAAAGGGTTAATAATCATCATCTGCGCCGTTTCAGGATGTCGCTCAATCGCTTGAAATGGAATGCCTTGGGCGTAAGCATGAATTTTTTGCAGGGCCTGCGCTAAGGCCTCTGGATCAGCACTCATTTCTGCGCCGCCTCGATCCGCCTCATATTCACGAGCACGGGAAATACTCATCTGAATTAGGCTGGCCGCAAGCGGAGCCAAAATCATGACCAGCAATGAAGCCAGTGGATTTCCTTGTCGACCCTCTGAATTACGACCGCCAGCAAACATAGCAAGGTTGGCTAATGCAGAAATTGCACCCGCCATCGTTGCAGCCAAAGTAGAAATTAAGATATCTCGGTGTTTAACGTGTGCAAGCTCATGTGCCATTACGCCACGTAATTCACGGCTTGAAAGAACCCTCAAGATGCCAGTGGTTGCTGCAACAGAAGCATGCTCAGGATTTCGACCCGTTGCAAATGCATTGGGAGCATCTTCATCAATCACGAAGACTTTTGGCATAGGGAGTCCAGCTTTCTCGGCTAACTCTTTCACCAAGCCATACAACTGTGGAGCAGAGCGCTCATCTACCTGCTGCGCGTTAGTCATCTTCAGCACCATCGTATCTGAGAACCAGTAGCTAAAGAAGTTCATTCCAATCGCTATCAATAGCGCCATGAGCATTCCTTGCTCGCCACCTAGCATACCGCCGACCACGACAAAAAGTGCGGTGATTGCCGCCATCAAAATAGCGGTCTTCGCCAAATTAAACATTCGCACCACCTAGCTGATTCGTGAACTTTTCAAATGTCATTTCAGGGTTTACATTGGCGCCGTTAGGAATACATAGATTGGCAGAAATTCTTTTTCCGCCAGGCTTTTGCATTTCTAAAATTTCAATGACGCCCTCTCCGCATTGAACATACGCCCCATCTCCACTAAAACCCACAACCCGTCCAGGAATTGCATCTTGATGTATTGGCGCCTTGTCAGACAAGCGAGAGCTCCAAAACTTCAGTTGCTCACCGCAAAGACTACTTGTGGATCCAGGAAATGGATTGAAGGCTCGAATACGTCGATCAATTTCAGCAGCACTTAGCTGCCAATCAATTTCTGCCTCACTCTTTAATATTTTTTCTGCGTACGTAACGCCTTCGGTAGATTGCGGAGTTCTTGTGACAACAAGGCCTTGATCCAAGTCGTTCAAAATTTTTACCATCAGCTCAGCGCCCATGATTGCAAGACGATCATGGAGTGATGCGCTGGTTTCGTCAGATGCTATTTTCAAATCACCCACTAAAACAGTATCACCTGTATCTAGGCCTGCATCCATTTGCATGATGCTCACACCCGTAAGATCATCACCGCACTCAATAGCGCGCTGTATCGGCGCTGCACCGCGCCACCTAGGTAGCAGAGAGGCGTGAATATTAAAGCAGCCGTGTCTGTCATTGTGAGAAGCAAGATCAAGAATGTCTTGAGGAAGAATTAATCCGTAGGCAACAACAACCATTGCATCAAAATCAATGCCAGATAAATATCGATACATCTCTTGCGCCGCGGCTCGCTTCTGCAAGTCGGCATGATTTAGTTTGAGGGACTCTGGTTGCAACACTGGAATATTTTTTTCTTGCGCAAATATTTTTACAGGGCTCGCCTGAAGATGCATGCCACGACCCGCCCGACGATCTGGCTGCGTAAGTGCCAAAACGATTTGATGGCCAGACTTTTCTATTGCGCGCATTGCCTGCGCAGCAAACTCTGGGGTACCAGCAAAAACAATTTTCATTCGGCGCTTAGTGCTCGCCTACTAATTCTTTTGCGCGCTTTTTCATTTTGAGAGAAATACGATTGCGCTTCAACATCGAGAGGTACTCAACAAATACTTTGCCCTGCAAGTGATCCATCTCGTGTTGCAAGCAGACCGATAACAGGCCATCTGCCTCTACTTCAAATTCTTTTCCATTGATGTCGAGCGCCTTTACCCGCACTACAGCAGGGCGATCAACTTCATCGTAATACTCAGGCACAGAAAGGCAGCCCTCACGCCATGATTTTTTTTCTGGACTTGACCAAACCAATTCAGGGTTAATAAATACCATTAACTCGTCTTGATTGTCCGAAACATCAATCACAACAATTCGCTCATGAATATCTACCTGCGTTGCAGCTAAACCAACACCAGGAGCGTCGTACATCGTCTCGGCCATATCGGCCACAATTTTTTTGATGCGTGCATCTACCTGCGCTACGGGTTTGGCAACCTTGTGTAGGCGTGGATCTGGGTAACAAAGGACAGTTAATAAAGCCATATAGGAATTATCCAACAGAGTAATCAGGCTGTCCTGATAGTTCTCTCTAGCCCCATGCTGAAAATTGCCTTATGCACACCCCAAAAAATCCAGACATCGTCCAAATTCATCAAAACACCACTAGCTACCCAGCTCGGCTACTGGATTTATCTGACCCACCCAATTCACTCTATATATATGGGGATATTCACTTGCTGGATTTGCCCATGATTGCCATTGTTGGGTCACGCGCCGCCAGCCTGGAGGGGCTCAAAAATGCCCATTTTTTTGCACAAGCCCTATCTGATGAGGGCTATCTGATTGTTTCCGGGCTAGCCCGGGGGGTTGATGGGGCAGCCCACCGCGGCGCACTTGGGCCGAATTGCAGCCACCCAACCCTAGCAGTGTGTGGAACAGGGCTGGATATCGTGTATCCACGAGAACACCTTGGATTAGCAAGGACCATTGCTCAGTGTGGCCTCTTAATATCCGAGCTAGCGCCAGGATTGGGGCCAAAAGCCTGGCACTTCCCGCGCAGGAACCGCATTATTGCTGCCCTATCCCTTGGAATCCTTGTAGTTGAGGCGGCTGAGCGCTCTGGCTCGCTTATTACAGCAAGACTAGGCTGTGAGCTCGGCCGAGAGATTTTTGCTATTCCAGGCTCGATAAATAACCCTCTCTCGAAGGGCTGCCATCAGTTACTTCAGCAGGGCGCCAAACTAGTCCAATCCCCGCAAGACATCCTTGAGGAGCTGCCAAAATGCTCAAAAACCCCATTTAAAGGCATTTAAAGCGACTTTTTAAGAATATCTAGGGCCTTTAATAGGGTCTTACTAAATCCAGAAAAAGAGGCTTTTGGACTTTTGTCAATTTATCGGTTAATAATAAAAAAGGGGTGCGGGGGTAGTCTGACCAGGATCTGGTTTAAATTAGTCACCCGTTTTACCCATTAAAAACATCATTTCAAGCTCAAATTTAGGCAAAACGCGTGGCAACTAAAGCAACTACCAAAAAAAGCAGCCCAAAGACTTCAACCGTTGATCACCCAAAGGCGCTGATCATTGCGGAGAAACCTTCCGTTGCGAATGACATTGCCAAAGCTTTAGGTGGCTTCACTAAATATGAGGATTATTTCGAGAGCGATGACTTCGTTATCTCTTCTGCAGTTGGTCATTTATTAGAGATCGCTGCCCCCGAAGAATTTGATGTCAAACGCGGCAAATGGTCCTTTGCAAATCTACCTGTTGTGCCACCCTACTTTGATTTACGGCCGATTGCCAAAACAGAATCGCGACTTAAGGTATTGCAAAAGCTCATTAAGCGTAAAGATATTAACGAACTCATTAATGCATGTGACGCGGGGCGCGAAGGTGAATTAATTTTCCGCTTGATTGCACAGCATGCAAAAGCGCCACAAACTATTAAGCGCCTTTGGTTGCAATCAATGACGCCGGCAGCAATTCGCGATGGCTTTGCTTCTCTTCGCAGCGATAGCGACATGCAGCCTCTAGCGGATGCAGCACGCTGCCGCTCTGAAGCAGACTGGATGGTCGGCATTAACGGCACTCGTGCCATGACAGCATTTAATAGCAAAAGTGGTGGATTCTTTCTGACGACAGTTGGTCGAGTGCAAACGCCAACGCTTTCAATTGTTGTAGAGCGTGAAGAGCTGATTCGTAAGTTTATTTCCAAAGACTATTGGGAGGTTAAGGCAGAATTTATTGCGGCAGCTGGCGTGTATGAAGGCCGCTGGTTTGATCCTAAATTCAAGAAGAATGCTGCAGCCCCAGATACACGCGAGAATCGCCTATGGAGTGAAGCTGCCGCACAAAGTATTGTGGCAGCGTGTCGCGATAAAAAAGCGAGCGTCAAGGAAGAGGCTAAGCCAGCAACTCAACTAGCCCCTCAGTTATTTGACTTAACTAGCTTGCAACGCGAAGCCAACGCGCGCTTTGGTTTCTCCGCTAAAAATACTCTGGGCTTAGCTCAAGCTCTTTACGAGCGCCATAAAGTGCTGACCTATCCACGTACAGATGCCAAGGCCTTGCCCGAGGATTATCTTGATACCGTAAAACAGACCATGGAAAACCTGGCTGAAAACGCACAAGAATATCGTCCATTTGCTAAACAAATTTTGCAAGGCGACCCTAAGGATTCGAAAGCAGGATATGGCTGGATCAAACCGAATAAACGTATTTTTGATAACTCAAAAATATCAGATCACTTTGCGATCATCCCTACCTTAGAGTCTCCAAAGAGCCTCAGTGAACCAGAGCAAAAGTTGTATGACTTAGTTGTACGTCGCTTCTTGGCGGTCTTTTATCCCGCAGCCGAGTTCCGTGTCACCACTCGCATCACCGAGGCGTCAGGACATCACTTTAAAACGGAGGGGCGTGTTCTGGTCTCACCAGGCTGGCTAACGGTGTATGGCAGATCCAATCAAGCAGATGATGAGCTGGTAGCAGTGCAAGAAGGTGAAACTGTGCAAACCGAATCTATCGCAGCTATCCCATTAAAAACTAAACCACCAGCTCGCTATACTGAAGCAACCTTGTTGTCGGCCATGGAGAGCGCCGGTAAATGGGTAGATGACGATGAAATGCGTGAAGCCATGGCCGAAAAAGGTCTGGGCACGCCTGCAACCCGTGCCGCCATTATTGAAGGCCTGCTGGCTGAGAAATATATGGTTCGCGAAGCGCGCGAACTTATTCCCACCGCTAAAGCCTTCCAATTGATGACGCTCCTGCGTGGCTTGGATGTCGAAGAATTAACTAGGCCCGATCTCACGGGTAGTTGGGAAAATAAACTCTCTCTGATTGAACGTGGCGAGATGAATCGCGACACCTTCATGCAAGAAATTGCACAGATGACGCAACGCATCGTCAAACGCGCAAAAGAGTATGACAGCGATACAATCCCTGGCGACTATGCAACCATGTCTACACCGTGCCCACACTGCAAAAGCGCCGTTAAAGAAAACTATCGTCGCTTTGCATGTGAGAAGTGTGGATTTACGATCAGTAAAACTCCGGGTGGGCGTGCATTTGAGTATCCAGAAGTAGAAGAGTTGCTTCGTGAAAAAACCATTGGGCCACTCCAAGGATTCCGCAGCAAAATGGGAAGACCATTTGCTGCAATTATTAAATTAAGCGAAATTCCTGAAGATGATGCCGACTATCCAAATGCGGGCTTCAAGCTTGAATTTGATTTTGGCAATTCTCAGGAAGATGAGTCTGAGCCCGTTGACTTTACTGGGCGCCAGGCCCTGGGTGTCTGCCCAAAATGTTCTGGTGCAGTTTATGAAGATGGCATGCGCTATGTATGCGAAAACAATACCGGCCCAAATAAGTCATGCGACTTCAAAACCGGTAAGGTAGTTTTGCAACAAGAAATTTCTGTGGAGCAGGTTCAGAAGTTGCTCACAGAGGGCAAAACAGATTTACTGACGAATTTCAAATCCAACCGAACAGGTCGTGGCTTTAAGGCTTATCTTGCTTTGGGCGCCGATGGCAAAATTGGTTTTGAGTTTGAAGCCAAAGCACCCAAAGCGGGTGCTGCTGCCAAAGCCCCGGCAAAGAAACGTGCTGGTGCCAGTGCAGCCACCAAATCTGCAGCAAAGCCTAAGCGCGCCAGTAAAGCAAAATCGTCTTCGAGCACTTGAGCAGTAATGAGTTTGGCGGCTAAGGCTGACCAAAGTACGCCTCTTGACCCCAGGGCTGCCGCCAAAAATATCCCTGGGCGTTGAGTCAGTGCGCCAATGATTGGCAGGCGATCGCCGGCAACACAACGCACCCCCACAAAGCTTCCCACTTTCTGTAAATGGCTTACATCGCCATCTGCATAATTCAGCAAGCCCTTTGCCTGCTCACGATTAAAGTCATCACTTGAATCCCAATCCTGAAGATCGGATTCTCCCTCGTCAAAACTGGAGCCCACTATCCACTGATTATTCCCATCGGGTAATTTCTTGGCCGGCAAACAATAGCCATCGCCCGATATTGCAGTACGCGGAAGTTTTGAAGCCCATTGATTTTTCGCATCAATTGAAAAGATACTCAACTGTCCACGCACAGGCCTCAAGGGAAGCCGGACACCCATACTTGCTGCCAAGTTTTTAGTTTCTAAGGCTGCCGCAATAATGACCTTGCCAGCAGTCATGATGAGTTCATCATGGGCATTGAATAAACCCCAATTTGCATCAACTTTTTCTAGTCGAGCGACAGAAGTATTCCAGCAGCAAGTCAGTCTTGGGTGGGGGGCCAACGCATCTTGTGTTGCTTTAAACAAATTTAATGATGCCCCCCGTGGAAGCCAAATGCCGTCTTGAGAAATTCCACAAACCTGCATTGCATCATCCGCATAAAGGGCTTTTGCCAGACCTTCATCAAGATCGAGTGACTGCAGGTAGCTTGCAACATCACCCCGATTAAAGGCCTTGTCTTTTTTGTTTGGCTGAAAGATGCCATGCTGATTCCAGACCTTGCCCCAGCGAGCATCGGCCATCAAAAATGCAATGCGGGTTAAGCGTAATAAACGGGGGGCACCACGACCAACATGTGGATGTGCAATAGCGTAAGCATGACTAGAGCACGCTGATGCAGGGTGGGGTGCTGAGTCGACAATGCAAACTACTTGACCGCGCTCGAGCAGCTCGCTGGCAATGCTTGATCCTGCAATGCCTGCCCCAATCACCACGATGTCATGGTGTTGGGGTGAGGTCATTAAATAAAGATGTTTTTGAAAAGACTTCTTAAATTTCTAGGGGGCCTAGGCGTTTAAGCGCTTCTCAATTTTGCTACGAGCTTCGATTAACTCTTTAGGCAAACGCTCGCCCAAATGCTCAAACAATTCTGAATGAAGCTTAAGCTCGCTCTTCCAATCATCAACAGCAACAGTAATGGCTTTTTCAAACTTGTCTGCTGGGTAATCGAGACCATTCCAATGCATATCAGCATGCTCTGGGCAAATACCAAATACAGTTTCCTTACCTTTAGCTGTGCCTTCGGCGCGGCCCAAGATCCAAGAAAGTACGCGCATGTTTTCACCGAAACCAGGCCATACAAACTTACCGTTCTCATCTTTACGGAACCAATTCACACAATAGATCTTTGGCAAAACAGCACCTTCAGCAGCAAGCTTGCTACCGATATTCAACCAGTGCTGGAAGTAGTCGCTCATGTTGTAGCCAGCAAATGCAATCATTGCAAACGGATCACGACGAACAACGCCCACCTGGCCAGTAATCGCAGCAGTAGTTTCAGAGCCCATTGTTGCGGCCATGTAAACACCCTCGACCCAATCGCGCGCCTCACTTACCAATGGCACCGTGTTTGAACGACGACCACCAAACAAGAATGCATCAATCGCTACACCCTCAGGATTATCCCAATTAGGGTCGACTGCAGGGTTGTTAGTAGCCGCTACAGTGAAGCGTGAATTTGGATGAGCGGCTTTACGACCAGCAGCGCCATCAGCAGGAGTCCAGTCCTTGCCTTGCCAATCAATTAAATGAGCTGGAGGCGCATCAGTTAAACCTTCCCACCAAACATCACCATCATCAGTTAAACCAACGTTAGTAAAGATCACATCTTGGTTTAATGAATCGAGACAGTTTGGATTGGTTTGGCGGTTTGTTCCTGGAGCAACGCCAAAGTAACCAGATTCTGGGTTAATTGCAAACAAACGTGTTTTACCTGTAACAGGGTCTTTGCGCGGCTTGATCCATGCAATGTCATCACCAACTGTAGTTACCTTCCACCCCTCAAATCCCTTTGGAGGAATCATCATAGAGAAATTGGTTTTTCCGCAAGCAGATGGGAACGCAGCAGCGATATGGTATTTCTTGCCTTCAGGTGAAGTCACGCCCAAGATCAACATGTGCTCAGCTAACCAACCTTGATCGCGACCCATATTGGATGCAATTCGTAATGCAAAACATTTTTTACCTAATAAGGCGTTACCACCATAACCGGATCCGAAAGACCAAATCTCGCGTGTTTCAGGATAGTGAACGATGTATTTGTTTTTGTTGTTAGGCCATGCAATGTCTTTTTCGCCTGCAGCCAAAGGCTTACCAACGGTGTGAATACAAGGAACAAATTCACCAGTAGCGCCAAGCTGATCAATCACCGCTTTACCCATGCGGGTCATCAAACGCATGTTGATAGCAACGTATGGGCTGTCAGAAAGCTCAACGCCAATGTGTGCAATTGGAGAGCCGATTGGGCCCATTGAAAATGGCACTACGTACATTGTTCTACCGCGCATGCAACCATCAAATAGTGGCTGGAGGGTGGCACGCATTTCGCTTGGCTCTACCCAATTATTTGTTGGGCCCGCATCTTCTTTTTTTGCTGAGCAAATAAAAGTGCGGTCTTCAACACGCGCTACGTCATCGGGATCAGATAATGCCAAGAAAGCGTTTTTGCGCTTAGCGGCATTGAGGCGCTTAAATACCCCTGCATTTACCAGCAACTCACAAAATTCATCGTATTCGGCCTGGGAACCATCACACCAGTGAATCTTATCTGGCTTGGTAAGGGCAGCTACTTCAGCGACCCATTGAATCAGTTTTTGATTTTTTACGTACTCAGGTGCATTGGTGTTGATAGTCATGAGAGTCCTATGAAATGTAATATTTTTGATCGCACTATTTTAACATTTTGGGCATATTTTTAGGCATACACCCACCAAGAGCAAACCCTTTACTTGCCAATGCAAAATTGGCTAAAGATTTTGCCCAAAAGATCGTCTGGGAGTAGCTTTCCAGTAATTTGTCCAAGTTGATCTTGTGCCAAACGGAGCTCTTCTGCGAATAACTCCAGTGATATGTTGCCATCTGATGCGAATTCTTGAGATTTATCAAGGTGCGTAGCCGCCCTATCTAGACAATCTAAATGCCGTCTACGAGCAACGATGGCGCCCTCCTGAGTGCCACCCCAGCCGACCGACTCTAAGATTTTCTGTTTTAAGGCCTCTATGCCTTCACCCGTCTTAGCCGAAATGAGCAAAGAGTGGCTTTCACTTTGATTAGCTGTAAGCTTGCCCAACAAATCCGATTTATTGCCCACCTCTAAAACTGGGCATTTTGGTGGAATTGCCTTCAATATTTGGGTTTTTAGCCCCAAAGCTTCGTCCCCATCAATTGTTTCTTTGGCGCTTGGATCTTGCAGAAAAATGACTAAGTCTGCTGCCCGAATGGCATCCCACGATCTTTCAATTCCCTTTGCCTCAACCAGATCACTGGTTTCACGTAAACCGGCGGTATCAATAATGTGCATCGGAACACCGTTGATGGTGATGCTCTCCTTAACGCGATCTCTCGTAGTTCCTGCGATAGGTGTAACGATGGCAACTTCCTCGCCAGCCAAACGATTGAGGAGGGAACTTTTCCCCACATTAGGAGCGCCAGCCAAAACCAACTGAATACCATCGCGCAAAATTTTTCCCTGTTTCGCGCCCTCTCTTAATGCTTTTAACTTTTGCATCACCGTTTTGAGACGCTCACGTGCCTTGGCATTCTCTAAAAATTCAATCTCCTCTTCAGGGAAATCCAGCGTGGACTCTACCAAAATGCGTAGTTGGGTGATTTCTTCAATTAGGCTGTTGATATCGTTTGAGAAAGCGCCTTGCAATGAGCGCGCCGCTCCACGAACCGCCGCCTCACTTTGCGCATCAATTAAATCTGCAATTGCTTCTGCTTGAGCTAAATCGATTTTGTTGTTGAGATAGGCTCGTAAAGAAAATTCGCCTGGTTCGGCAATAACCAAACCCTGATCTTTTCCCAGCTCGAGACAACGCTTCATGACCAACTCTAAAAGCTGGGGACCGCCATGGCATTGCAGCTCTAGAACATCTTCGCCAGTAAAGGAGGCTGGGGCAGCAAAGTAAATGGCAATGAGTTGGTCGATCGACTGGCCCTGCGCATCTTGAAGTGTGAGCAGGTTTGCGTGGCGCGGTGCAAGAGTTTTATGAAATAAAGCTTCGGCCATCGACAAAAGCTGTGGTCCGCTAATGCGAATAACGCCAACCCCTGCCTTACCCGGCGCGGTGGCAACCGCAATGATGGGCAACTTTCTTGTCATCATCACGGGTACCCCTTATTTATCTTTGGGCGGCTAAAAATTTATTTAGCCGGCTTCTTTCCAAACATTTGATTGATTTGCCATTGCTGTGCAATCGATAGCAAGTTGTTCACAACCCAATACAAAACCAAGCCCGCAGGGAAGAAGAAGAACATGACAGAAAACACTAGAGGCATATACATCATGATCTTCGCCTGAACTGGATCTGGCGGAGTTGGGTTGAGTTTGGTTTGCACAAACATTGAGGCGGCCATAATGATTGGCAAAATGTAATATGGGTCCGGAACTGATAAGTCATGAATCCAGCCAATCCATGGGGCGTTGCGCATCTCCACTGAGGAGAGTAGAACCCAGTACAACGAGATAAACACGGGGATCTGAATCACTACAGGCAGGCAACCACCCAGGGGATTAATTTTTTCCTTGCGGTACATCTCCATCATGGCTTGATTCAGTTTTTGTGGCTCACCCTTGTATTGCTCCTTCATTGCAAGCAGACGTGGCTGAACCTCTTTCATGCGCGCCATTGACTTGTAGCTAGCAGCAGATAACGGGAAGAACACCAATTTAATAAAAATAGTCAAAAGGATGATTGACCAACCCCAGTTACCAACATAAGCATGGATATTTTCAAGCAGCCAAAAAATAGGTTTGGCAAGAATGGTGAGATATCCATAGTCTTTTAATAAAGCAAACCCAGGGGCAATTGTTTCTAAAACACTTTCTTCTTGCGGGCCCACAAACAGTTTTGCTTTTTCAACAACCGTGGTGCCGGGTGCAACCACTCCCAACGGCGTTTGTATGCCAATACGGTAAAGATTGTTATCAATTTTTCCGGCATAGATATCACGCGCCGCTTTATCACCAGGGATCCAGGCGCTGGCAAAGTAATGTTGAACCATAGCAATCCACGCAGGATCACCAGGAGGTACTAGGGCAGGAATAGTGATTTTATTTTTATCAATTGCTGTGAATTCGAGCTTGTTGAATTTTTCTTTTTCGGTATACGCTGCTGGTCCAGTAAAAGTGCTTGCTGAGAATGCACCATCAAAAGGTCCAATTTTTTGCTCTTGTGAAGCATCACGCACGATCTCTGTATACAGAACTAGTGGTGCTGCATTTGTATTTCCTTGGGTAACGCGGTGGCCAACATCAACAACATAACTACCAGGGCTCAAAACAAAGGTCTTCTCTAGTTTTACGCCGTTGCGCTCACTAGCTAAAACTACAAAAGGTCTTCCAGATCCATCTTTACCAGACTGCACCAATTTAAATGTGCTGGTGTGATTGGGAAGATCCGCATTACCTAAAGCAATTAAACCTGAACGAGCAAAATATTTATGGTTTGGTGCGTACTGAAATAGCTCAACTGGCTTTTGCTCTGCAGTGAGTTGCTTAGGCAACTTCGCATCAATTATGTTGGCGCCATTTGCGCTGATTTCTAAAATCAATACATCGTTTTGCAAAACAAACTTTTCCGACGTTTCGATTGCTCCTGCGATGACAGCGGGCGCCTGGTTAGGCGTGGAAATGCTTGGGTTTTGGATGGGGGCTGGAACATCCACCTTGTTTGCTGGAGCCTTGTCAGATACCGCAGCAGGATTTGGAGAGTTTCCACCAAACATGGATGGTTTGCCTTCATGAACTTGCCAGTTGTTGTACAACATCAAGCCTGACATGGAGAAGACTGCCCAAAGAATTGTTTTTTTAAAGTCCATTTGCATTCACTTAATGATGATGAGATGTTGGTTTTACTGCGGGGTCATATCCACCTTGAGCCCATGGATTGCAACGCAAAATGCGCCAAACCATCAAGCTAAAGCTTTTTAAAAATCCGTAATTAGCAAAGCAATCGCAGGCATATTGGGAGCAGCTTGGTACAAACTTACACTGCATACCCACAAAAGGGCTGAGCGCTATTTGATAGAGCCTCACAACTTTAATGGCAAGTTTATTGAGTAGGCGCACTTTAAATAAGCCCTGCAATCTGATTTCGCAGAACTTCTTTTTCTTTGCTTCTGAGTCTGCCGCGGGTCTCGCGACCAATTGGCTTTTTTAGTTTCACCACAACATCGCTGTTAAGGCTAGCTACTTGAGCGCCCCGAACTAGTTCACGAATCATGCGCTTTAATTGGTTGCGATCTACCGCTCGCTTAGCTAGTTTTTTAGCTACCGCAATACCCAAGTCTGGTCTTGCGCCCTGATCCGAGGATGCCAAATACAAACCCCAATACAAACTTGTCTTGGGGCGTATTTTTAATAACTCAGAAATCCTGGCGCTATTCAACTGCTAAATTAAACAGCTAAACGTTTGCGACCTTTAGCGCGACGTGCGTTTAATACTGCGCGTCCGCTCTTGGTTTTCATACGAATACGGAATCCGTGAGTGCGTTTACGACGTGTTACTGAGGGTTGGTATGTTCTTTTCATGATTCATCCTGCAAAACCCAGTATTTTCCTTGTTGCAAGGCAAAAGGTCAACCGCCAGGGAGGAATATATAGGTATTTTTCTCTATTTAATTGGGCTTATTTTCATAAACACTTGATTTTTAATGATTTTCTGTCTTTATTCACAAGTTATCCACAGGTTTTCCACGTTTTTCCAGCTTGTGGATAACTTTATGTGCTCGCTACAATGGATCCTCCAAAAATATGAGCAATCTACAGAATCCACCCACATTGAACTCAATTAGCCCCCTAGGTTTTTGGGATGACGCTCTTGGCACGCTTGCTCGTGAGCTATCCCCCCAACAATTTAAAACCTGGATTGCCCCGTTGAGCTTGGTGTCTTATGATGAAAGTGGGCAGTCACTCATATTAGGAGCACCAAACAGATTCAAGCTTGATTGGATTAAGAAGACTTTTTCAGACCGGTTCCAGGTGATTGCAGACCATTACTTTGGGCACCCAATCAACTTAAACTTTGTTCTAAACGTTGAGGGTTCGGGCACTCAAACAATAGAGATTGGCTCGCCTCAGGAGAGGCTTGAGCCACGAGAGGTCGCAATTACTCCGGACAACAACTCTACAGAAGAGCGGTCTTTTGAGATTGAAGATCACTCCAAACTCAACCCCAACCTTACTTTTGAGACTTTTGTAACTGGTAAAGCCAACCAATTAGCAAGAGCAGCATCTATTCAGGTTGCCCACAATCCAGGCACCTCTTATAACCCAATGTTCTTATATGGTGGGGTGGGTTTGGGTAAAACCCACCTAATCCACGCTATTGGCAACCATCTATTAAAAGAAAAGCCAAACGCCCGAATTCGATACATTCATGCTGAGCAATATGTTTCTGATGTAGTTAGGGCCTATCAACAAAAAGCGTTTGATCGTTTTAAGCGCTATTACCACTCCCTAGACCTTCTATTGATTGACGATATTCAGTTTTTCAGCGGGAAATCGCGGACGCAGGAGGAGTTTTTCTACGCCTTTGAGGCTCTTTTAAGCAACAAAGCACAGGTCATTATTACAAGTGATACCTACCCAAAGGAGATGGCAGGGATTGATGACCGCCTAATTTCTCGTTTTGACTCCGGACTAACGGTGGCAATTGAGCCGCCAGAACTAGAGATGCGGGTTGCCATTTTGATGAAGAAGGCATTGAGTGAGGGCATTCCCATGAGTGAGGATGTCGCCTTCTTTGTGGCGAAGCATCTTAGATCTAACGTCCGAGAGCTTGAGGGTGCACTGAGAAAGATCTTAGCGTTTGTGCGCTTCCATGGCAAGGAAGTCACAATTGAGGTAGCTCGTGTAGCATTAAAGGACCTACTTTCAATACAAAATCGGCAGATTTCGGTTGAGAACATTCAAAAAGCAGTGGCCGATTTCTACAGCATCAAGGTTGCGGATATGTACTCCAAGAAGCGCCCGGCAAATATCGCCCGGCCACGTCAAATTGCTATGTTTATGGCTAAAGAACTCACACAAAAAAGCCTCCCGGAGATTGGTGAGTTATTTGGTGGTAGAGACCACACTACCGTCTTACACGCAGTCAGGAAAATTGGTGAGGAGCGCTCCCATGATGGTCAACTCAACCATGAAATCCACGTTATTGAGCAAACCCTAAAATCATAGGTTTTTTGCTCGTGGATAAAGCTGTGGATGGCTCAATGGATAACTTTGGGGATAAGGTGTGGATAAATTGTGGAAAGCCCGCGCTTCATGCAAAAATAGGGTGTTGATAAAAAGTTATCCAACATTTATGCAGTGTTTATACAAAAGTTTTCCACAGGTTTTTTTGGTTTTAATGGGTTGTTTTATATACAGTTTTTGACTTACCCACCGAAATAACGAGACTTACTACTACTACTAATAAGATATATACAAGGATTTAAAAGCAATGCAACTCGTAAACACTTCACGTGACAGTTTGTTAAAACCACTTCAGGTTGTTAGTGGCATTGTTGAACGTCGACATACTTTGCCGATCTTGGCAAACTTGTTATTTAAAAAACAAGGTGACAAGGTGTCTTTTGTATCGACGGACATAGAAATTCAAATTACAACTAACGCCACTTTTGGTGTTGGTCCAGAGGATGTGACTACAACAGTGGCTGCGAGGAAATTGCTTGATATTTTGCGCGCACTTCCAGAAGGCCCTGTTGCGCTAAATCTTAAAGACAACAAAATGGTTGTGCAGAGCGGTAAAAGCCGTTTCTCTTTACAAACCCTTTCTGCAACCGAGTTCCCTGTTATGCAGAGTGTTGGTGAGGTAACCGCAAGCTGGAAGATGACTCAAAAGAGTTTTCGGCAACTGGTAAGCCAAGTGCATTTTGCGATGGCGCAGCAAGATATTCGTTATTACCTCAATGGTATGTTGTTGGTTGTTGAGGGTAAACAGGTAATCGCTGTAGCCACCGATGGTCATCGCTTGGCCTACTCTCAAGTTGAGCTAGCTGAGGCTCCAGTGGGGTCTGGTCAGCGACAGGAAATTATTATTCCCCGCAAAACTATTCTCGAGTGTCAACACTTACTTGAAGATTCAGATGAGTTGCTGGAAATGAGTCTGACATCAAACCAAGTGAAATTTACATTTGGTGATATCGAGCTCATTTCAAAACTGGTTGAGGGGAAGTTTCCTGATTTTCAGCGTGTGATTCCTAAAGGGCATAAAAACTCATTGGTGGTTGGCCGAGATGTTTTGCAATCAGCACTACAGCGTGCAGCAATCTTGACAACTGATAAATTCAAGGGCGTACGTTTTTCTTTATCACCAAATCGAATTACTGTTCAATCTACTAACGCTGAGCAAGAAGAGGCTCAAGAAGAGATTGAGACTGAATACAGTGGTGATGTTGTTGAGATTGGATTTAATGTAAGTTATTTGTTAGATGTTTTATCAAACCTGAAGAGTGAAAAAATTCAGATTAGTTTGGGTGATGCCAATAGTAGTGCGGTGATTACTCTACCTGGTTCAGAAGACTTCAAGTATGTTGTGATGCCAATGCGTATTTAATTTAGAAAAAAATGACTGAAGAAAAAAAAGTAGTAGAGCAGTATGGTGCATCATCGATCCAAATCTTAGAAGGTCTTGAGGCTGTTCGTAAGCGTCCGGGTATGTATATCGGAGACACCTCTGATGGCACGGGTTTGCATCACCTAGTTTTTGAGGTTTTAGATAACTCTATTGATGAAGCTTTAGCTGGGTATTGCTCTGAAATTACTGTTGTTATACAAACTGACAACTCCATTTCCATAGTTGATAACGGGCGTGGCGTTCCAACTGGAATTAAATACGACGATAAGCATGAGCCAAAAAGAAGCGCAGCTGAGATTGTAATGACGGAGTTGCATGCTGGTGGTAAGTTTGACCAAAATAGTTATAAGGTTTCTGGTGGTTTGCATGGTGTGGGTGTTAGTTGCGTAAACGCACTCTCTAAATGGTTGAAGCTCACCATTCGTCGTGATGGCAAAGCGCATTACATGGAGTTTGCGCGTGGGGTTATTCAGAACCGCAACATTCAAGAGGAAAACGGTGTGGCGATTTCACCAATCACCGTTACTGGGGATACCAATTTATCTGGCACTGAAGTGCATTTCTTGGCGGATGAAACTATTTTTGGAAATATTGAATTTCACTATGAGATTCTTGTTAAACGCATTCGCGAGCTTTCATTCTTAAATAACGGCGTTCACATCAAACTAATTGACCAGCGATCTGGTCAAGAGGAAGACTTTGCTTTCTCTGGCGGTGTAAAAGGTTTTGTTGAATACATCAACCAAACAAAAAATGTTTTACACCCCAATATTTTTTATGCTGAAGGTATTCGTCCGTCAGATCTAGGTGGCAACATCACCGCTGAAGTATCCATGCAATGGAATGATAGTTTTAGTGAGCAAGTTTTATGTTTTACTAACAACATCCCTCAGCGCGATGGCGGTACCCACTTAACAGGCTTGCGCGCAGCAATGACGCGTGTCATCAATAAATATATTGATGAGCATGAGGTTGCCAAAAAAGCTAAGGTAGAAATTTCTGGTGATGATATGCGCGAGGGCCTTGCCTGCGTGTTGTCGGTTAAAGTTCCAGAGCCAAAATTTTCAAGCCAAACAAAAGACAAGCTGGTTTCTAGTGAGGTTCGCGGACCTATTGAAGAGATTGTTGCCGAAGCATTAAGTGCTTATCTTCAAGAGCGCCCAGCCGATGCGAAAATTTTGTGCGGAAAAATTGTAGATGCTGCCCGTGCTCGTGAGGCAGCCCGTAAGGCTCGCGACATGACTCGCCGTAAAGGTGTTCTTGATGGTTTGGGTCTCCCTGGAAAGTTGGCAGACTGCCAGGAGAAAGATCCAACAAAATCAGAATTATTTATTGTCGAGGGAGATTCCGCGGGCGGTTCTGCTAAGCAGGGTCGTGACCGACGTTTTCAGGCGATTCTTCCATTGAAAGGAAAAATCCTAAACGTTGAAAAAGCTCGATTCGATAAAATGTTGGCCAGCCAAGAGGTTGTTACCTTAATTACTGTTCTTGGAACCGGTATTGGTGCTGAAGAATACAAGGCAGATAAACTACGCTATCACCGCATCATCATCATGACCGACGCGGACGTCGATGGTAGCCATATTCGCACACTCTTACTCACTTTTTTCTATAGACAGATGCCTGAACTGATTGAGCGCGGCCACATTTACATTGCTCAACCACCTTTGTATAAAGTAAAGTTTGGTAAGAATGAGCAATACATTAAAGATGATGTTGAGTTAAATCAATTGCTCTTAAAGATTGCATTAGAGTCAGCGTCTCTCCAAACGCCATCAGGCGAGATTATTGAGGGTGCGGATTTGGGTGAGCTTGCCAAGCACTATCAAGTTATTCAGTCGGTTGTAGATCGCTTATCGCGCAACATTGATGAGGACGCCCTGCGCGCTATTGCTTCGGGCACCCAATTAAACCTAGACACTGAGAAATCAGCACAAGATTCGGCGGAGCGTTTGCGTGTTGCCTTGACAGACTCTTTAAACCCCTTGGCACTTCCACCAGAAATCATTGTGCAAAAAGAAGAGCGCACTGATCGCTTTAAGTTATTGTTATCGCGCCGTATTCATGGCAACTTAAAGTTATCTGCAATTAACTCTGACTTTGTACATGGCGATGACTATCAAAGCCTAGCAAATGCTGCCGCAGTTTTGTCTGGCAAAGTGTTGCCGGGCTCAAAAGTGCGCCGAGGTGATCCAGATAAAAATCAAAAAGAGCAAACTATTCAAAACTTCAGGGCGGCTTTTGCTTGGTTGCTTTCTGAAGCAGAGCGTGTGTTAAGTCGTCAACGCTACAAAGGTCTTGGAGAGATGAACCCTTCTCAACTGTGGGAAACCACAATGGATGCGGGTTCGCGCACCTTACTTCAAGTCAAAATTGAAGATGCGATTACTGCCGATCAAGTCTTCACCACCTTGATGGGTGATGAGGTTCAACCGCGTCGTGCCTTTATTGAGAAAAACGCTCTAATCGCTCGCAACCTGGATGTTTGATTTAAATGGCTAAAAAGAAATTGGCTGTACCGACCATGGATAAGTCTTGCATTATTGTTAAATCATCACCGATCCATGGCAAGGGTGTGTTTGTTGCTAAACCCATTAAAAAAGGGGCGGCAATTATTGAGTACAAGGGCGAGCGCATCAGTTGGAAGTTAGCCGAGAAGCGCCACCCGCATGATCCAAAAGACCCAAACCACACATTTTACTTTTCACTAGAAGACGGTCGTTGCATTGATGCCAAGTACGGCGGCAATGCGGCACGCTGGATTAATCACTCTTGCAAGCCCAGCTGTGAGACTAGAGAAGATAGCTTTAATGGTGAGCCCCGTGTATTTATTTATGCGAAACGCGACCTCAAAAAGGGTGAAGAACTTTTTTACGACTACTCTCTTGATGTTGAGGGTCGGGTTACCAAGCAGATGAAAAAAGATTACGAGTGCCGTTGTGGGGCCAAGAAGTGTCGCGGCACCATGTTATCTCTCGATGGTAAATAATTCTTAAGATGCTCTTTGTTGGCATTCAGGATTTAGAGGCGGCCATCAATTATTGGCGCAGCCAATCACCTGCGGTTGGTGAGGAGTTGCATTTATGTCCTGAAGCTGCGGCGCTTGCAAAGCCTTACGCCCTCATGATTGTTCAGGGGTCCCAAAGAGTTCCTATGGATGTTTTGGATGAGGCGTCCAAGACGGCAATCCAAACCTTTATAAAAAACAGCAAAACCAGTTAAGTTGTTTTACAAAAAAAACTAATAAAAACAATAAATTAGGTTATATTCATTAATCCCTTTCGTGTGCTTCCCCACATTTGTTTCACGTGAAACCTACAAAATGCTATGATCATCGCCCTATCTGAGGCAAATCATGCGTTATTCAAAGAACTTCGATGTCATTGTGGTTGGCGGTGGTCACGCTGGAACTGAGGCTGCCCTTGCATCCGCACGCATGGGGTGTGAAACCCTTCTAATTACCCACAGTATTGAGAGTTTGGGCGCCATGAGTTGTAACCCCTCAATTGGCGGTATTGGCAAAGGGCACTTGGTCAAAGAGATTGATGCAATGGGTGGCGCAATGGCAGCTGCCACTGACGAAGCCGGTATTCAGTTTCGGATTTTAAATTCGAGCAAGGGCCCTGCTGTCCGTGCGACCCGCGCACAAGGCGATCGTGTTTTATATAAGGCAGCGATCCGTCGGCGCCTCGAAAACCAAGTAAATCTGACTCTATTCCAAGCCGCCGTAGATGATCTGCTAGTTGTGGGTGATGTGGTTCAGGGTGTGGTTACGCAAATGGGTCTGAAGTTTATGGCCAAAAAGGTGGTGCTCACTGCGGGCACCTTTTTGGATGGCAAGATTCACGTTGGTTTAAATAACCATGCTGGGGGTCGAGCTGGTGACCCTGCAGCCGTTTCTTTGTCAGCTAGATTAAAAGAGCTGAAGCTTCCTCAGGGAAGATTAAAGACCGGTACCCCACCCCGGATTGATGGGCGAACTATCGATTTCTCGGTGATGCTGGAGCAGCCGGGGGATTTAGACCCTGTGCCTGTTTTCTCCTGCTTGGGTCGACCAGAGCAACACCCCAAGCAAGTTCCTTGTTGGATTTCTCATACCAATGAGCAAACACACGACATTATTCGTGGTGGCCTGGACCGTTCTCCGATGTATACCGGTGTTATTGAAGGGGTGGGCCCTCGCTATTGCCCTTCTATTGAGGATAAGATTCACCGCTTTGCCTCTAGAAATAGTCACCAGATATTTTTGGAGCCAGAGGGCTTAACAACAAACGAGTTTTACCCTAATGGCATTTCCACCAGCCTTCCATTTGATGTTCAGTGGAATTTGGTCCGAAGTATTCGCGGCCTAGAGTCGGCGGTTATTGTGCGCCCTGGTTATGCCATTGAGTACGACTTCTTTGATCCACGCCATTTGCGGCATAGTTTGGAGACCAAAGCCATTGCGGGCCTGTATTTTGCAGGCCAGATTAATGGCACGACAGGTTATGAAGAGGCTGCCGCCCAAGGAATGCTTGCCGGTATTAATGCTGGCTTAGCGGCACAAGGCAAAGAGCCTTGGCTGCCCAAGCGAAGTGAGTCATATATCGGTGTTTTGGTTGATGACTTGATTACTCTTGGCGTTCAGGAGCCCTATCGCATGTTTACTAGCCGCGCGGAATACCGCTTGAGCTTACGTGAAGACAATGCGGATCTGCGCTTAACCACCATTGGTCGCGAACTTGGCTTGGTAGATGACTACCGCTGGAATACGTTCTGTAGAAAACAAGAGGCTGTTTCACGTGAAACATCCCGTTTGCAAGATATTTGGATTGGTCCAAAGCATGGCTCAGCAAAAGCGGTTTCTGAGCTCTTAGGGCAAGACTTATCCCATGAGTGTAGTTTGGCGGACCTTTTAAGGCGCCCCGGCATTACTTATGAGGCAGTTACGAGTCTGGCGGACGGCCTTTGGTCAGCGGGAACATTGGATGATGATTTAGGCTTGGCCCAACAGATTAGTGACCAAGTTGAGATTTCTATTAAATATCAAGGGTATATAGACAGGCAGGCGGTTGAGATTGCTCGGCAAGAGCATAACGAGACTTTCCCCCTACCGGAGGTTTTGGATTACACCCAGGTTCTTGGTTTATCTAAAGAGGTTCAGCAAAAGCTTAATTTGCACAAGCCTGGCACCTTGGGTCAGGCCGGCAGGATCTCCGGCGTTACCCCTGCAGCACTTTCCCTGTTATTGGTCCATCTTAAAAAGGGCTTAGGCCGCACCCAAGAAGAGGCCCATGAGTAATGATTTGGTTTCTTTGGGAATTGAGGGTTTAGGCCTCAATCTCAGTTCTGCAAATTTTGCCGATTTGGAGCTCTTTTTGCAGGAAATGGGTCGCTGGAACCAGGTGCATAATTTGACTGCAATTGAGGGTGAGAAGAACTCTGTTCGTCTGCATCTCATTGATTCTATTACAGTTTTGCCTGTAATGCGCCAATTTCTGGGTTTACAAAACCCTAAAATTGCTGACCTGGGTTCAGGCGGCGGTCTACCCGCTATCCCCATTGCCATTCTTCAGCCTGACTGGCACGTGACCCTGATAGAGGCTATCCGCAAAAAGACGGCGTTCTTGCAACATGTGCGCGGTAAGTTGGCCTTAAAGAATATTCAGGTTCTGAGTGAGCGCGTCGAAGCGGTGGGTAAATCACAACCTAGACAATTTGATGCGGTGATTTCTAGGGCATTTACTAACCTTGCCCACTTTCTAGAGCTTTCCCTTCCCCTTCTGAAGCCTGATGGTTTGGTATTTGCGATGAAGTCTAAGCGCGCAGATGAGGAGTTGCAGGACGTTTGCATGGATGACTGGCGATTGGTGGCTGACGAGCCTCTGCGGATCCCCAATTTAGAGGTGGATCGCCGGCTTTTAGTCTTATCCCCCATGAGAAAATTACCCCTTTAAAGCTCGACATTCCTAAGAAAAACTATGGCCAAAATATTTTGTATTGCGAATCAAAAAGGTGGGGTTGGAAAAACCACCACTGCCGTTAATTTGGCCGCTGGTTTAGCTGGGCATCAGCAACGTGTTTTGTTGGTAGATTTGGATCCACAGGGTAACGCCACAATGGGATCTGGAATTGAAAAAGCAGATCTCATTAGCACCGTGTATCAAGTGTTAATTGGTTTGTCATCGGTGAAAGAATCTGCGGTGCGTTGTGATAGTTCTGGCTACGATGTGTTGCCAGCAAATCGTGATTTAGCTGGTGCGGAAATTGAGTTGGTAGATTTAGATTCTCGTGAGCAACGATTGAAAGATGCGCTTGCACTCGTTGCAAATGACTATGACTTTATTTTGATTGATTGCCCTCCCGCACTATCTTTGTTGACGCTTAATGGATTGTGTGCAGCGAACGGTGTGATCGTGCCAATGCAGTGCGAATATTTTGCATTAGAAGGATT
This sequence comes from Polynucleobacter sp. 35-46-11, assembly GCF_002281105.1. Lineage (NCBI taxonomy): Bacteria > Pseudomonadati > Pseudomonadota > Betaproteobacteria > Burkholderiales > Burkholderiaceae > Polynucleobacter > Polynucleobacter sp. 35-46-11. Next base: position 2,659 of record NZ_NCFJ01000005.1, on the reverse strand, counting down.
ATCGGATTTAGTTAACACCATCAAACAAGTGCATGCCAATTTAAATCCCGACTTGGTGATCATTGGATTGTTACGCGTGATGTTTGATGCGCGCATGACATTGCAGCAACAAGTTTCCGATCAATTACTTGAGCACTTTGGCGACAAAGTATTTAAGAGCATTATTCCCCGCAACGTCCGCCTGGCCGAAGCCCCGTCCTATGGGCTTCCTGGCGTGGCGTTTGATAGGTCATCGCGCGGCGCCAAGGCCTACTTGGAGTTTGGCGCCGAGATGATTGAGCGCATTAAGCAAATGTAAAACCTAGGAACAATAAAAATATTATGGTTGCAATCAAGAAAAAAGGTTTGGGTCGCGGCTTAGAGGCCCTGCTTGGCGACAAGGCGCAAAAAGAAACCACGGCAGAAATTAATCGCTTGCCATTGACTGCATTGCAGGCTGGTAAATATCAACCGCGACAAAAAATGGAAGCGGGCGCATTACAAGAGCTGGCTGAAAGTATTCGTGAGCAAGGTGTGATGCAACCATTGTTGGTGCGTTTGGTTGCTCCTGGTAAATACGAAATTATTGCGGGTGAGCGTCGCTTTCGTGCGGCAACTTTAGCCGGCTTAAAAGAGGTTCCTGTTTTAGTTTCTGGAGCTAACGATCAAGCTGCCGCAGCGATGGCTTTGGTCGAGAATATGCAGCGCGAGGATTTGAATCCGCTAGAAGAATCTCAAGGCCTTGCAAGATTGATTGAGGAGTTTGGTTTTACGCATGAGCAGGCTGCAAAAGCGGTGGGTAAGTCACGTAGCGCCGTAACGAATTTATTGCGCTTAAATCAATTGGCAAAGCCGGTGCAAGCTATGCTCCTAGCAGGTGATATTGACATGGGCCATGCCCGAGCTTTATTACCCTTGCCCGGAGCAAGCCAAGTTGCCTTGGCACAAAGAATTGCAGCTCAAGGCCTATCCGTTCGGGAGGCTGAAAGAATGTCTGCAGCCCTTGCGCTTGCTGGAGGTCGGATTGGGGATAAAAAAGCTAAAACCCAGCCGGCAGGTGGCGCACCAAGCCGTGACCCAGACACGCGCCGTTTAACTCAAGAAATAGCTGATTTGATAGGCTTAAATGCTGAATTTAAGTTTAAAGGTAAGGGTGGCGAGCTCAGAATTCGCTTCAGCCAATTTGACGAGCTAGATTCTTTGTTAAAAAAGCTGGGCGTCGAAGCCTAAAAGTCAGCAAAAAAATGGCCCTAAAACATTTGACCTATTGCAGTGCACACATTAAACTCACGGGGCTAAATTGATTCCTCAAAAAAATCGATTTTCCGAGGCAAATGACTGGGATGAGCCCGAAGAAGAAGTCTTTCAGGCTTTAAGTAAAGAGGAAATGACCGCGTTGCAAGCTAGCAATGCTGTTAAACACCCCCGACTGTCGCCTTGGAGGGTTTTGGCTGCGCAAGTGGTGCTTACAGCGCTCAGTATGGTGATCTGGTCAATTTTTGGGGAGCCGGTTGGGGTAAGCCTTTATACTCAGTCGGCCTTTTTAGGTGGTTTAATTAGCGTCTTGCCTTCAACCCTGTTTCTAATTAGGTTGGAGTTGGCAAAAAAAACGCAAATATTGAATCCAGGGGGTTATTTGGCGGCATTGGTTTCGGGCGAATTTATCAAAATCGTCGTTACCTCGATGCTGTTTTTAGGGGTTGCTTTTTTGATCCCGGGCGTGCTTTGGGTCCCATTATTGGTGACTTATGTGCTTGCCATTAAGTGTGTGTGGCTAGCGTGGTTGTGGCGCTAAGAGTAATAAATGTGATTGAACCAAAGGACTAGTTAAGAGATGTCTAGCGAAGTAAACCAAGCCCACGCGGCTGCTGAGCAAATGACGCCAACAGCGTACATTTCCGAGCACTTACAAAACCTTAATAATTCAGGTGGACCACAGTCGTCCATTATTGATTTCAGCATCATCAATTTAGACACTGTTTTCTGGGCATCCCTTATGGGTTTGCTTACTGTATTTATTTTGTTGATTGCAGCGCGCCGTGCAACCCCGGGTGTGCCAGGCCGCTTCCAGTGCTTTATTGAAATGATTGTGGAAATGGCAGAAACCCAATCTAAGAGCATTGTTCATGGTGATCGCTCTTACATTGCGCCACTTGCCTTGTTTGTATTCTTTTGGATCATCCTTTTAAATACGCTCGACTTGATTCCGGTGGATTGGGTTTTAGGCGTTAATCATTTCATCGAAAGTTTTGGTGTTCATGTTCCACACCATAAGGTTGTTCCTACAACCGATCTAAATGCGACCATGGGCATGTCTATGTCCGTCCTGCTTTTAGTTTTCTTTTACAGTTTCAAAGTCAAAGGTTTTGGCGGCTTCTTGCATGAGCTCATTTCTGCCCCGTTTGGTGCGAAGTGGTACTTGGCTCCATTTAACCTCGCTTTGAACATCATCGAATATCTTGCTAAAGGTGTTTCATTGGGAATGCGACTGTTCGGCAACATGTATGCTGGCGAGTTGGTTTTCTTATTGATCGCATTGCTAGGTAGTGTGTGGACATTTAGCTTAGATTTATCCCTGTTTGGATTGGTGGGCCATGTTATTGCTGGATCAGCTTGGGCCATCTTCCACATTTTGGTTATTTTGTTGCAAGCCTTTATTTTTATGATGTTGACTTTGGTT
>NZ_NCFJ01000765.1:0-1502 GCF_002281105.1 Polynucleobacter sp. 35-46-11 | reverse complement strand
TAATTATAGTGTGTATACAAGAGCGCCAGCAAAATAACGATACAAATTGGCCCCAATGTCAGGCCTGCAACTGCTGCAAAAGCGCCCTTGGCACCACCAAAGCGTGAGCCAATGCACACTGCTAGGTTAACAATATTGGGGCCGGGAACAATTTGGCAGATACCTAGGATGGAGCTGAACTCTTCAGACGTCAGAATTTTGTCTTGCTCAACTAGTGTGCGTCGCGCCCATGGCAGGACACCACCAAAACCAGACATGCCGATTTTGCTGAAGCTGATAAATAATTCTGTCGGAGTCAGTGTCTTCAAAGAATGATTAAGGTTCAAATGGATGCGGTAGTGGCTTTTGCTCGAGCCATGCCTCCAAGGTATCGATAATTCCTTTGGAGAACATTGTAAAAACAGGCTCAGCCACAAATCCTAGGTGGGGCGTAGTGAGTAATTTGGGCGTGTTTCTCAGGGCATCATTTGTGGGCAGTGGTTCCATGTCAAATACATCAATCGCAGCTTGACCAGGCCGACCAGCAGCTAGTGCATCTTGCAGGGCCTTTGTATCAATGAGGGCTGAGCGTGAGGTGTTCACGAGCAGCGCGTCAGACCGCATCATCGCCAATTCTTCAGCGCCAAGTAAGCCCTTCGTTTTTGGTCCAGCTACGAGATGCAGGCTAACAACCTTGGATGTTTTCAGAAGCTCTTCTAGGCTGACGGACTTGGCATTATGGGCTGCTGCGCGTTCAGTTGTCATATTGGGACTCCAAGCGACAATCTCCATCCCAAAGGCTTGACCCACTTTGGCAACAGCACTACCAATTGAGCCTAAACCAATCATTCCAAGACGCTCGCCAGACAATATTGGGAGAACAGAGAGTTCATCGCGCCAGCCACCTGTGTCAGAGTGCAATAAGCTATTTTGGCGCACTAAGTGTTTTGAAGCACCCAGAATTAAAGCCCAAGTTAGCTCGGTGGTAGTTTCTTTGGATGGCCCTCCTGGTGTGCAGGCAATCGGAATATTGCGTGATATCAAGGCAGACTTATCTAGAGTGCCGTTACGCTTGCCCGTAAAGAGGAATAGCTTCAGCTTTGGAAGGCGCGCAATTAATGCTTCGTTAAAAGGGATGCGATCCCTCACCAGCACAATCACATCCGCATCTTTAACTGCTTCATATAGGGCTTCATCATGAAGTGGTTCATGGTGAATGGCGATATGGCAGTGCTTGTCTACTTTGCTCCAATTGGAGAAGCGACGAAGGGCGCGCTCATAGTCACCAAGAATGACAACGTTAGGTAAATTGGCCATGTCTCTAGAATCGTTATTAATTATGCTGTTTGAGTTTACTATCTATCTTTATTGATTTTGATAAAGGAATACCCATGATTTTGGAACACTGCGATATAGAAATTGATCCTAGCAAGTCTACCGAGTTTGAGGAGGCCATTTTGCGCGGTGTGAACACTGTGATTGCTAAGGCTAAGGGTTTTCAAGGATTTAAGGTAAATCGCACT
>NZ_NCFJ01000135.1:0-5699 GCF_002281105.1 Polynucleobacter sp. 35-46-11 | reverse complement strand
TTGGAAAATCGATAATTTCAATCTCATGCAATTCTTGATTGAGAAGCGCTCTGCTCAAGTTATCCCAAATACCCTCGGGGCGATCAATCCACGCAAAGGCATTCTGAAGTTTTGAGAAATCAATTTCGTTCTGCTGGGAAATTCCAAGATACTTTGCCAATCCAGGTAGAAGAGCATGATCTCCATATATCTGATTTACTTTCTCAAACAATTGAGGAGTCTGAATATCCGCTAGTTTGCCGATGCCGCTAATCCACAGCGAGTTAATGCTGGGGTATCCGCGTTGCTCCCGTTCAACATTGACTTCGTCAATATGCCAGAGCATCTGAATTTCATTCTGGAGTTTGCGCCAGAGTTTGGCTATCCCAATTTCACTCGTATCGCGTGGCATCCACCAATCGATATTGCGCCCGTGTGCTTGATCAATGGAGTGAGTGGCTAGACTGGCAAACGGCCCTGCTGGAATAAACCAATCACGCTGCCCTTGGAATAAGACTTTGCTGCCAAAATCCTCTTCAATAAAGGGGAGGGCAACATTTAGTAATCCGGCAGATTCATTTTCAGTCAGATCTATCTGACTTTGTGCCATCAAAATCAAGTGATCTCGGGTAGCGTGCAGGTGCACCGGTTGAAGGCAGGCTATGGTTTCATTTGGATTGATCGTCAAGTCACTCTGACCTAATAGCAATATCGGAGCTATTGGGAGCCTGTCACCTAATAGAAACCGCTCTTGTGGTAGTCCACTTGGCGGGGTATTCTGGTCCAATCCAGCGTCAATAGCATCTTCACCTGACACCATCAGGGTAAAGCGTCGCAAAGCACTTGCGGGGGAGGTCAAATTAGCAGTCATTCCCCTGATTTTAGGTGGCATTTACAGTTTCCATTGGTTGGCTCGTTTAATTCACTAAACTGTATGTATGTTGAGACTTCCTATTGAGCTAGAAATTGGCCTGCGCTACACCCGATCCAAGCGTCGGAAGACCATGGGTAAGCGTGATGGCTTCCTTTCTTTTATCTCCGGAATCTCCACCGCTGGCATTGCTTTGGGCGTTGCCGCCCTGATTGTGGTGCTTTCGGTCATGAATGGCTTCCAAAAGGAAGTGCGCGATCGGATGCTTTCCGTCCTTTCGCATGTTGAAATTACTGCCCCAGATGGTTTGGCCAATTGGGAGCCGGTTGCCCTCAAGGTCGCTGCTCAGCCTCACGTTGTTGGTGTCGCCCCCATGGTGAGCTCACAAGGTTTATTGAGTCGCGATAGTGTGATGCGTGGCGTCGCTATCAGAGGTGTGCTTCCAAGCGAGGAGGGTAAGGTTTCCGATCTACCAAAACAGTTTGTAAACGGTAGCATTGAGGATCTGAAGCCGGGTGCTTTTGGTGTTGCATTGGGCGCCCAGCTTGCCAATATGGTTGGGGCGCGCGTGGGTGATCGTATTAATCTGATCGTGCCAGAAAGTGATCTCACTCCAGCAGGCGCAATGCCTAGAATGCGAACCCTTCAAGTCGTCGGTATTGTTGATAGCGGTCATTATGAATACGACAGCTCCCTTGCCATCATGCATTGGAAAGATGCCGCCGCTTTATTACGTTTACAGGATCCATCTGGTTTGCGCGTGAAGGTCGATGATATGCAACGTGCACCAGAGATTGCATCTGAGTTAGCTCAAGTTGTTCCGCAGGCATTGTGGGTTAGCGACTGGTCACGCTCGAATCGGAATTGGTTTGCCGCTGTTCAGACTGAAAGGAAGATGATGTTCATCATCCTGACCCTGATTATTGCTGTAGCTGCCTTTAATTTGGTTTCTACCTTAGTAATGACGGTGAATGAGAAGCAAGCCGATATTGCCATCTTGAGAACGATGGGCGCAAGTCCAGGACTCATTCAGCGCATCTTCTTGGTGCAAGGATTAGCGATTGGTTTGCTAGGCTCTCTAGCCGGTGTTGGTTTGGGGCTCCTTATCGCTTTAAATATTGATGTGATTGTTCCCGCTATTGAGGCAATCTTCCGGGTGCGCTTCTTGCCCCGCGATGTGTACTTTATTAGCGAACTTCCATCCGATGTTCGTTTATCTGATGTTGTTACTGTGGGTCTTATGGCTTTCGGCCTCTCTATATTAGCAACCCTGTATCCAAGTAGACGTGCCGCTCAAGTTCAGCCTGCGGAGGCATTGCGCTATGAGTAATTTCAAGAATGAAAAAAACAGCGGTGTGATTCTGAGTGCATCCGACCTTGCAAAGACCTATGGCAAAGGACCAACAGCAGTTGATGTTCTTAAGGAAATTGATTTACAGGTAAACGCTTCCGAGAAGGTGGCTATCGTAGGATCCTCTGGCTCAGGAAAAAGTACCTTGCTGCATTTATTGGGTGGTTTAGATACGCCCAGCGCAGGGACAGTCATCTTGGCTGGAGAAAATCTCCATCAATTGCCAGTGAGAAAACTAGATCAATTGCGTAATCAGAGTTTGGGTTTCATTTATCAGTTCCATCATCTCTTAGATGAATTCAGCGCAGTTGAAAACGTCGCCTTGCCTTTACGTATTCGTGGGCTGAGTAATGAAGAGTCTATGGAACGTGCCAATACGATGTTGCATGCGGTCGGTTTAGCAAAGCGAGTTCAACATACCCCAGGCGAGCTATCTGGTGGTGAGCGTCAACGAGTTGCGGTTGCTCGTGCCTTAGTGGGTAATCCCGCTTGCGTCTTAGCGGATGAGCCAACGGGTAATCTCGATACTGAAACTGCCGATGGCGTATTTGACTTGATGTTAGATATTGCTCGTGAGCAGGGTACTGCTTTCGTGATTGTGACCCATGATCCTATTCGCGCTAAACGTTGTGACCGGATTTTGCATTTAGAGCGCGGAGTATTAAAGACTTTCGCGCAATGAGCGAAGTTGGCAAAGATCTCGCATGGGTTGATACCCATTGCCATCTAGATGCGCCGGAGTTCTCAAACTCCCTTTCTGAGATTGTTTCAAGAGCGGCAGGTAAAGGTGTTAAAGCGGTCTTACTGCCTACTGTTCAAGCATCTGACTGGGAAAAAGCTAGAGACTTAGCGGCTCAATACAGTAATGACATTCCAGGTTTGGTTTATACGCTCGGCATTCATCCGCTGTATATCAAGCAAGCGCAAGAGAGTGATATTGATATTCTCAAGAAACAAATTGAGCGTTCATTAGATGACCCTCGTTTTGTCGGTATTGGCGAGATTGGTCTTGATTACTTTGTTGAGGGACTTGATCCGCAGCGCCAAGAGTATTACTTTCATAGGCAACTCGATTTGGCTCAACAATTCCAGTTGCCAGTCATTTTGCATGTGCGCCGCTCACAAGATGCCATCCTCAAAGCATTGCGTAAAAGAAAAGTGCCTAGCGGTATAGCGCACGCCTTTAATGGTAGTCATCAGCAAGCCGAGCAATTTATTGAATTGGGTTTCAAACTGGGATTTGGTGGGGCGGCAACCTACGATAGGGCATTGCAGATTCGCCGTCTTTTAAAAGAATTGCCGCTTGAAAGTATCGTCACTGAAACGGATGCGCCGGATATTCCCCCGGCATGGCTTAGGGAAGAGGGTGGGCAATTTAATGAGCCTGCATTACTCCCCAGAATTGCTCAGCAACTAGCTAGCATTCGCGGTATTGGCGAAGACGTATTTTCAAAAGTAGTTTGGCAAAACGCGATGCAGGTATTGCCCCGCTGGTCATTATTAATGGCTAACAAACTAAACCCACAGTCCGCCTCTTAAGAACTTGCGCATCAATATTGCGGCGTTCATCGCTGGGGGATCGCTTCTTCTATTGTTGCCTGCTGTGCCAGAGTATTGGTATTGGATATGCATAGCAACCATCTTCATTTCTCTATCCAGCGTCTACATCAATCGCTTGTTAATTCAATATTGCTATGTAAGCAGCGCATTACTCACTACATGCTATTTTGCTTTGGGATTTGCTTGGAATGCACATTACGCACAAAGTCGACTGACTCATGTTCTATCAATCGAGTATGAGGGCAGGGATTTTGTTCTTGAAGGTAGAGTCAATGCCTTGCCACAAAGTTCTCCTGGTGGCGCTAAGTTTTCTTTTGAGGTTGATCGGGCATGGTTAGGCAAGGAGTCAATTGATTCATTTCCTGCACAGGTGTATTTGAGTTGGCAGCCAGCATGGCGTAATCCTCAAGATGTCCCCCAAATTATTCCGGGTCAGCGCTGGGAGTTCAAAGTCAAAATCAAAAGGCCTTATGGGTCTCTCAATCCTTATACCTTTGATTTTGAGCGTTGGTCCTTTCATCAAGACTTTGGTGCCATTGGATCAATTAGGTCTGGCAAGTTACTTCTTGAAAAAGATATTGGCATATCTGAGTTCGCTCTAGCCATGGAATATCAGCGTTGGAAATTAAGACAAAAAATTCAGCGTCTGCTTCCAGAGGGTGCACGTTATGGTGGGGTGATTGCAGCATTGGTCATGGGCGACCAAAATGCGATAGACCAAGAAGACTGGCGTGTATTTAATGCCACTGGTATTGGGCATCTCATATCCATATCGGGCCTTCATGTAACGATGCTGGCTGGCTTCGGTGCGATGCTGGCAACCTTTTTATGGCGTCGTAATAATCTGCCCTTATTGATCCCTGTTGGGAAGTTTGCTGCAGCAGTTGGGTTTCTGACGGCATTTGTCTATGCGTGGTTGGCTGGATTTCAGATTCCGGCACAGCGAACGATGTTTATGGTGGGCGTAGTTGCATTTGCCCTATGGTCTGGCAGAAACCCCCGATCATTTGATATCTGGTGGTGGGCTCTCTTTGTTGTTCTGCTGATTGATCCAATGGCGCCCTATACGCCAGGATTCTGGCTTTCATTTGGGGCGGTTGCGGCAATTTTGTTCGCTATGCAGGATTCGGATGGTTTATTAGGGCTACCCACTAGCAGAGAGCTGGAGCTTGATTGGCGATATAGATTGTCTCAAGCTCTTAAAGTAGCTTGTCGTGTGCAGGCCGTAGTTACTATCGCACTTTTGCCATTAACTCTATATTGGTTTTATCAAGTCTCGATAGTTTCACCATTGGCAAATGCAATTGCCATTCCTGTGGTGAGTTATATCGTAACGCCTCTGGCGATTGCGGGTGCCTTATTGCCTGACTTCATAGGTAAGTGGCTCTTAATATCGGCCCATGCCACGATGGATTACCTGGCTATCATGCTGGCTTGGATGGCAAATTGGAGATGGGGAGTAGTCTGGTCCAGTCAGCCGGCTTGGTGGGCAATAGTATTTTCAACTGTCGGCATCATCATGACGATTCGCCCTGGATCTATTCGAGAGAGTTGGTTTTCTAGAGTCGTCGGGCTCGCACTCACTACGAGTTTATTTATCCACCCAAGTCAAAATACTAATTTGTCTCTAGGTGAGTTTCGCGCAACTGTACTCGATATCGGTCAAGGTACGGCAGTCCTCATTGAAACTAGAACAAAGCGATTGCTATATGACACTGGACCCATTCAAGGAAAAGATAATGCAGGCCAAAGAATCATCCTGCCGTATCTGAGAGGGAGGGGGATTAATCATATTGATCGTATGGTGATTAGTCATAGTGATAGCGATCACATTGGAGGCGCCGCAACCCTTCTTAAAGAAATCCAATTCGACGCAATGATGGGGTCTTTACCAAGCACCAATCCATTACTCGCTAATTTAGAGGATAGAAAAATCCC